>NZ_JSWE01000125.1 GCF_000815465.1 Candidatus Jidaibacter acanthamoeba
CTTAATAATTAGCTATATGAAAAAGTACAAGTCTGTAGATTTCAAATGACGTCACGATGAGGGAGGCTGGTATCTTAGATATAAACTTAGTTATCGTAATTTAAGTGAAATGATGGAAAAGAGAGGACTAAACATCTGCCCAAGTACAATATACAGGTGGGTACAGCATTATGGTCCTGAAATACAAAAGAAAGTTTGTTACTTTCTCAAATCTACCAATTCTTCCTGGTACCTAGATGAAACTTACATCAAGGTTAAAGGTAAGTGGCTATACTTGTACAGAGCCATTGATAGTAACAAAAATACTATTGACTTCTACCTAAGCAAAACACGTATCCACAAAGCAGCTAAATTATTCTTAAATAAGTTGATTAATAAGAAAAATGTTGCTGAACCTAAAAGTATCGCGGTAGATGCTAATCACTCATATACATTAGCTTTTACTAAACTACAAAAAATTGAGCAAAATCACAGACGGGTAAAATGGAAAACCAAAGATGCTATGGGCTATCATAGTTACAAAACAGCCTATCGAGGTATTGAGACAATGACCATGTTATTTAAGGGACAGCTTTATCACTTGCTTAAGAGTTCAGCTATAAATATTAAATACTTTATTGAGAGACAATTTAATTTACCTACTCCTGCTTATATATTCTAAA
>NZ_JSWE01000126.1 GCF_000815465.1 Candidatus Jidaibacter acanthamoeba
TCTCTACTTCTTGGTTCCCTATGGTATCTGCACACCACCTTGCCGTTTTAGCGTCCGCTGCATTTAAAATTACTTTATTCTTACAGTTAGCACTCAACGTTTCAGTTACATTATGACCATATTTCTCATACAATTGTGAAATCGACTGTATCCCGACTAAAAAGCATCCTCCGTAGTTTCGGGTGATAGTTAGCCCCTGCTCTAATGAAGGTAAATAGTTTAACGATCCTAGCTCGTCAAATATAAAC
>NZ_JSWE01000127.1 GCF_000815465.1 Candidatus Jidaibacter acanthamoeba
AGTTATTTGCTTCTACCAACATCTATCTCCAATTTCTATTCTTTGCAACACAACCACAAATTCAATAATACTTGCTTATTCAGATCCCACTCATGACAATGCATTTAGCCAAGAACTTGTAGGCACTATAGAGAAAAGGAGATATAGATTTATCCAAGGTAAGGAACGGGTTCATGCAGAGATGAAAATAATTCAAAAGCTTATGGAAAGCAGGAAAATAAGTAGTAGAACTGCTGTTGAAGAGCAGATTTATATAGGGATATCTAAAAGATGTTGTCTAAAATGTGAAGAAATGATTAAAGCTATTAATGAAGCGGCAGAAGAATTAAAATATGCATCAATTAGAGAGCTCATAGGAGTAAGAGATGTACATAAACAGGTTTTTCCTGCGGGTATTCCAAAGTTTGTTGAATTAGGGGATAACACTTTAAAAGATGAATTTAGAAGAAGTATTAGAGAAAAATTTCTTGAAAAAATTGGGGCAAGAGATTTAGAAGAAGCTTTTACAATGAAGCGCTCAGTTACCGGATCCCAGATTCATAGAAGATCATCTTCACCGGCAGGAAGATATTTAGAGGTGGAACCACCCGAAGCATTAACAAAAAGTTATGATATCAGCTCATCCAGCAGCAAATCCACTAGTGTTTTAAAAGAAGAGGAACAAGGCCAAAAAGATAAAAAAAGAAAAAGAGTAGTCGATTCAGAACTTAACGATAAAGAAAGCAAAGGGAAAGAAAAAGAGGCAGCAGAGACTGAAGAAGAGGGCATGGCTATGAATAAAGAAGATAAAAAAAGGTTAAAAGCAACTAAAGAAGAGAAGCAAAGTACTTGGAGTGAAAGATTTAAAAATCATGAAGATGGTAATAGAAGAGGAAAGTAATAAGATTATTATAACATTTACCCAAAAATTAATATTATATAAATTGAATTCATATAGCTAATAAATTAAAATCAAGAAAAATATAAAGAGATGAAAAGATGAGAGGAGATAAAAGTCGATTAGGTAAAGAATTACTAAGAGCTTCTAGAGAAGGAAACCTTGATGAAATAAGAGTTTTGATTTCAGAAGGAGCTGATATTAATGCTAAAGATAGGGCAGATACAACCTCACTATATAATGGTATCACACAAAGAAATATTGAAATGGTTAAGTATTTACTAAACCATGGAGAGCTTGATGTTAATATTAAAGATTACCGTAAAGATACCCCCTTACATATAGCTGCAAGGAGGGGATACACTGAAATTGTTGAATTACTGCTGAAAAATAAAAATACAGATATTAATGCTGTTAACGTTAAAGGAGAAACCGCATTACATGATTCACTCTCAACAGTCCATTATGATAAGATAGCACTGCTTTTAATTACTCATGGAGCAGATGTAAATGTACGTAGAAAAGATGATGGATGGATGCCAATACATATTGCTGCATACACAGGGGCTGTGGGAGCATATAAGTTGCTACTTAAAAATGGAGCGGACTCTAATATTGCTAGTATTGAATTTAAGAAGTTTGATGAAAATTATGGTGAGGTTATAACTTATAAAAGTCTCACTGCTAAGGAGCTATATAAGCAATTATCTTCGGAAAAAATAAAAGAATTTGAAGCAGCTGAAAGGGAAGTTGAAGCAAATAGAAATGGATATAGATCTAAAAGCTTACCTATAGTCGGATCCAAGAGACGACCTGATTTTGCAGAAACTGTAGAGAATTCTAGAAATCCTAGAGTTGAAAAAGGAGCGGATGACTCTTCACCTGAAAAGCTTTCTGTAAACTCTCAAAGAGGTATAGGAGAAAGGTGGGTAGCTTCTGAGGTAAGAAGGCGTAAGCTTAATGGAGAATTTGGAAATTCAGCTGATAATAAAGAAGAGCAGAAA
>NZ_JSWE01000128.1 GCF_000815465.1 Candidatus Jidaibacter acanthamoeba
GGTAGTGATACCGTGTATGGAGTCAAGTATATAACATTTGTGAGTTGTATTTAGTTTTATGCTTAATAACACCGAATGCTATATGAAGTAACTTTCTCATAATCGCTCCAATAATGACCATGGTATTTTTACCTCTGTTTTTTAATTTATTGGCAAATTCTTTGACTATTGAGTTGTGTGATTTAGCTGAGATAGCAGGAAAATATAAAGCTTTTCTTAAGTTCGAAGAGCCTATTTTTGACAATCTTGATTTACCTCTTACTGAAGTGCCAGAAGTATTTTGTTTAGGAGTAAGTCCTGCATATGCAGCTAGTTGTCTTGCACTGTTAAAAGAAGAGAAGTCAGGAACTTCAGATAGTATAGCAATAGCAGTAATCTTTCCAACTCCCGGTATACTTTGCAAATTCTCGCAGTGCTCTTTTAGTGTAGAATTGTTAGTTAGTAATTCATCAATAAGTAAGTCTATACTTTTAATTTGCAGATCTATTTCATTTAACAATCTCCTATATATTATACTTATAGAGTCAGGTAAGGTATGCTCATTTTCAAGGTAATTTGAAACTTGGGTACGTTGGATTTTAAGGTTTTGCTGACAACGATAAAAGCTCCTTAATTTCTTAAGCATACTATCCCTAGGTTTATAGGGGTGTAATTCATTCTTATTAGCATACTCAGCAATAAGTACAGCATCAACTTCATCAGTTTTATGCCTCTTTAGTTTACTTGACGCATAAGCTTTAATGCAAGCCGGGTTAATTATACTTACACTATATCCTTGATTATATAAAAACTCCGCTACTTCATCACCATAGCTACCTGTTGCTTCCATACATACTTTTAGATCCTTAATTGCTTTTATACTCAACCATTGGTTAAGTTTGGCAAATCCTTGTTGATTATTAGCAAATTTGTTCTTACTAATTTTATTTCCAATTATCAAAGCTACAGCTAGTTCTTTCTTTGATATATCTATACCTAGAGTTCCTTCAAACATAACTTCTACCTTGCATTATTTTTTTATCTATGTAAAAAAAATCTATAGCTAACCATGTTAATACAGAATAAGCTTCTTAAGAGCTTTTCTTAGATACCGTCCAGCTTAAGATCCTTTGGAAGAGGGTGCTTATCACTACCACAGATTTAAATAATCTTTGTTGCGAACCAGAATCTCCTCTTCCTAACCTCAAAGGTCAGCTAATCCCTTTGTAGCCTTACTTGCAAGCATTTCTTAACCTGCTCCTTTATCATACATGTTGCAAAGAATGGAATTGAAGGAAGAAGTTATCTAGTTTTATGAGGGTTTTTAGAAAATATAAGCAGGAGTTGGTAAGTTAAATTGTCTTTCAATAAAGTATTTAATATTTATAGCAGAGCACTTATGCAAGTGATAAAGCTGGCCCTTGAATAACATGTTGATTGTCTCAATACCTCGGATGGTATTATATGCTGTTTTATAACTATGATAACCCATAGCATCTTTGGTTTTCCATTTTA
>NZ_JSWE01000129.1 GCF_000815465.1 Candidatus Jidaibacter acanthamoeba
AGTTACTGCTATATATAATAGTGTAAAACTTCCTTGATCGTATAGAAACTTATATCTGCCCACATTAACATTACGCGCCGATACATTCGGATTAACACCTGTCTTAAGTAGCCCGTCTAATAATCCGGTATTATCCTCTTTTATTGCTTTGAATGCTTCTACTTCAGGGGTTAACTTTAGTGGTTCCCAGTGCCTAATAATAAAAGCTTTTATTAGCGCTTCATTTTCTCCGCTATCTAAATATATTGCTCCTATAATCGCTTCCATAGCATCAGCTAATATTCGGTCGTTAATTTGACCATTATGTATTATATATTCACCAAGGTTTAACTTCTTCGCTACATCTAATAATGTACTATTGTTACTTACCAGATTAGATACTCTATTATTTAACTCCCCTTTTTTACTTTTAGGGTTTTGTTCAAGCACTATACTTG
>NZ_JSWE01000130.1 GCF_000815465.1 Candidatus Jidaibacter acanthamoeba
CTCTATCTAGTGTACTATTTTTCTCAATATTATAAAATAAAGCCAGATTTTCAAACACAGTATTTGGTAACCTATATAAGTCAAACTTTGGTCGAAATAACCTTCCTTCTTCTGTTTCATTTCCTATTCTCATTCCAAATTTATTAATATCATCTTTTAATAATTTTAAGGCTCTCTCTTGGCGTATATTTATCTCTTTAGTCTTTATTGTATCCAGAATATTTTTTACTTCCTGCTTATATTCAGTAATTAAATTTTTATCTCCTTTTATATATGTAACGGTAGTTAGCTCATTTGGAAGTAAATTGTCTTGCTTATACCATTTACCTTCTTGGAATTTACTCATTTCTTTAGGAGTATGTATTAATTCAAACACTTCTCCACCATATTCGTCTAACTCACCCTCTCTTAACCCACTGGCTGCTGTTGTACCAAGAGGAGTTTTACATGCTCTTGGCATCATTCCATCAAATTTAAATCCATTAGGGGTTATGTTATCATAAAACCAACTGCTTAGTGGATCTTTATTATAAGCAGGGTTAAGTGCATCTATTACCATTGTAGGTAATACTGTTTCTCCTAAGTTGATTACTTTAATATGCAATAATTTAGTAAGGTTTCGAAAATACTGCTTATAATTTTCATTTTCTTCATTTATTAAAACGGCGAATTCGAAATCAGAATAAGGTGTAATCTCTTTTCTTGCTATTGACCCTAATCCCATTATCGCATATTTACATCCTTCCTCTGGAGAACCTAGAACTTTCTGACATTCATCAATTAAATCATTAATAAATCCTTTCATTCTTTTAGTAATCATACCATATAAGCTTTGTACTTTTTCTACCTTGTCTATTTTTAAAAGCTCAACATTTTCATCTTGCTCCTTTTGAGCATTATATTCTGACTCTATACCCTTAAGAGCATCTCGCACTTCTTTTCTTAAATCTTCTAAAAATTTTTTATGTATTAAATCAGACTCTTTAGCGGATATTAAAGAAGCAGGTATTTTCTTCTGTAACACATCTTCTAGAAAGGATTTCTCTGTTCTTTTAATACAATCTATTAATTCATTTTGATGTGAATTATAACATTTATCATTCGCAAACTTATCGTTAACTATTATAAGAGCAGTATTATAGAGTGCAGTTGCTTTAGTATATTCCCTTTTCTCTCTATATATACCACCTAATTCTTTTAAACTTTCAATCTGTAGCTTATAATCTTTATTGCTTAATGCTTCTTTGAAATTATGAGCATATTTATATTCCTTTTCGTCAATCTCTTTTTTATTACTATTTTTTTGCAATGGTAGTTGTTGCCGCATTTCTTTACTCCTTGCTTTGATGAGTTGGTATATGCCTATTTCCCTAATACTTTATTTACCTATTTCTTTACCAATAAATCGTTCTCTTATCTGCTCCAAGACTTTAATGTTTAAATATACCGTACTTCTTTGGTTGCTATCTCCTTCTTTTTCCTGCTCTTCTATCTTCAATGATTTCTTGTTAATACCTAACTCTGTGCAGCATGCTTCTATTTCAGCCGCAGTACCAATTACTCTTATTTCAACTTCTTCTCTGCCTGGTTCTAGACTTTTACTTTGTATCTCTCTTAGTAATCTACCTCTAACTCTCTCTAACCTTGTTTCTTTAGGACTCTTATTACTAGGCTTAATATCATCAGCTTTTTCTTTACCTTTAATATGTTCAACCATGCCTTCTTGTTTATGAACATGTTCCTGTGGTGTTATTTCATTCAGTAAATCTTTTGCTTCATATATCATCTTAGGATCTACCTTAGTTCGAACTTCTATACATTCTTCTAAAGATGTTTTGGCTTCTTCTACCCTACCTTGTTTTTTATATATACAGGCTAATCCATATAATACATTTCCTGTTAAGTGTGACTTACTGCTGTCTAGCTCTTTAGCTCTGATGAAAAACTTCTCTGCATATTCCAAGTCATCTCCCATTCCTCTTACTTGGAAGATCTTTCCTAATAACTCATATTCTCTAGCTACTCTAGTATTACTACTGGTCTTAATTACCCATTCTAGTTTCTCATACAAAGTTTTAGAAGTTAATTGAGATACATCTTTTCCTATCTCCATATTCAGCCCTTCTCTTAAGTGGTCACATGCCACCTCTAATGCTTCTTCACAGAGTTTTACACGCTCTTCTTCCGCTTGAGTAAGTGCTGCTATCTTAACATTTATGTCAGCAATTCCTATTCGACAAAATCCCTGGTTAAATTTATCTTTTAGCTCGTTAGGGTATTCATACTTTTCTTTCTGTAATAGATAATCATATTCTTTGAGTGCGTTATCTAGGTATTCTATATTATGTTCTTTATACCCTCTTAGGTTGTACCATAAGATTACTCCTCCCCTTCTAAATATGGTACTATCCATAGGCCTTGGCTTACCTTCATTGTACTTCTTATCAATGTCCTCATATTCCTTATCTTCTTTGATTGCTTGATCAATTAGATCTCTTATACTTACAGCATCTTCAAGATACTTTTTGCTTTCCTCATCTTCTAAACTTATACTCATACAACTTCTTCCTAAGTGATATAGCACTTGAGCATATAAAGTAGGAAGATCTCTTGATATACCTTTAAGCTTAGTATATACCTTCCCTACGTCTAATAAATCATCAGCTCCTAATAAACTTTCAATTTGCTCTCTCTGTTCGCTCAGTACCCTATTCGCTCTTTCATGCTCTCCTATAAACCCGTAAAATACTCCTCTACTTATCTCAAAGTAAATCATTGCAGGCGTAAACTTTATTTTATATTTAGCAGCATTTAATAATAAGCTTTCAACATGAGGAACCACTACTTGGTTTCTATCATACTTATCACTGGTGTTATTATCCCTGGCTATATGTTGACTTAGTATATCACTCGCTTCACTTATATACTGTTCTCTTTCTTCTTGTGTCAATAATGACCTACTTACTTCCTGGACTATACGATGAAGGTATATTACTCTCTTATCATCTATACCACTCTGATTTGATATCATAGATAGTTTTTCAAGGTTCTCTATACTATCTATTATTTTACGCTCACTTGCTATTAAGCTTTCTCCCTCTTGTAGCATTCGCCTCCGGTTAGCAAGTAACCATATCGGGATTGAATCTGAGTTTAAAAATGAACAAAAATTTAATACCTCTATTGCTTCTTTCCCTCCTTTACCCTCTAATACTTTCTTCCTAGCTAATCTAATCGCAGCTCTTATATTATTTTCTCCTCTTTCCTTATTATAATGTTGCTGCATTAGTTTATCTTCTCTCTTCTCTACCTCCCCGCCTTCTTTTTCCAGTTCCTCCAGATATCTCCCTATGCTGATTCTGTATTTTTTTATATATAGCCTTGCTGCATCAACTCCAAGTGGGATATTATCAAATACACCGGTAAGTAACCTTATCTCTTCTTCCCTTATCTCAGGAAGCTTATCTTTCAAATGGGTAAGTAAAAATAAACATGCTTCATCCTCACTCCAACCAAGCATTGGTAATCGAACAGAATCTAAGTAAAATGATAAAGTGCTGTCTTGAGTAGTAATTATTATCTTTCCATTATTCTTTATGTTTTGGGGTATATATCTATCAAGACGCTTTTTAACTTTAGGATCATCTATATTATCTAAGATTAATACAAACCCTTCATTCTCTTGCTTTGCCAGTTCTCTTAATACAACCCTCTTAACATCTTTAATAGGAGCCTTCTTTATCCCAGCTTCTTTTGTGAGTAACACCGCTAATTCTCTATAACCCCTTTCAAAGCCTCCTAATGATTCTCCGCTTAGTTCATATACTATTTTGCTTGGATCTTGCATATGGTACTGTTCTGCATAATGCCTGGCAAGTTGCGTCTTACCGGATCCTGCTATTCCGGCAAGTATTACTGTTGATTTATTAAGTAATGCTTCTTCCAATAAGACAGTACTACCGCTTTCATAGTAATGACTAACCGCACCTATAGGGTCATATGCTTGTATTCCCAAGTCTGTTGTTACTTCATTTCCTTTCTTCCCGTAATCTCCCTGTTGCTTCTCTAGCATTTCCTTTATTTTCCTTACCGTTTTATCTTTTCGTTCAACTCTTTTGGATAATAATCTTAGTTGATCTACCATGTTCTCATCAGTTGTAGCTTTTTCAAGTACTTCTCGGTTTAATATAGTTCCTGTTACTTTTATTAAAATTGTATCCCTATTAGCTTTAATCTCATGTAATGTACTATATGCAAGATTAGCTCCATATAAATTACTTCCTTTTAGGTTAACTTTCTTCATCCTCGCATCAAGTGCAAAGGCTTCTTTAAGCTCTGCTTCTCTTAGATCTACCTCTTCTAAAATTATACCTTTTAGATAAGTATGATTTAACTTAGCTTTACTTAAATCACACTTCCTTAGTTTCAAGCCACTAAAATCAGACCCGCTGAAATCTCCTCCGCTTAAATCACTTCTTATTAGTTCTTGGTTTCTACATGCAGCTGTAACTTCTTTGTTAAGTTTATATTTATAACTTACATATTCATTAAAGGTTTTATCCACAGCATCAGGATTCTTATTCCTTCTTTTATCAGCATATTCTACCAAGTCAGATACAGGTACAAGCTGAACTCTGGGAGTATAACTCTTATAATATATATCATCTCTTGGCTCAGTCTCTACTTCATACCCCGAATCTAATAGCTTACTTAATTCCGTCCTGTAGCCATACACCTCAGGTTCACTATCTTTGTGAGAACAATACTTCCCTTCTTTAGTAAACAATCCTACTTTTAAAAATACATCTTCCGTTTTCCATTCTTTTATCTTACAATCTTCTGCTATATATACTTTTAAGCCTATATTTCTGAATTCCCCGGTAATTACTCCTCTAAGTAATACTTCTTTGTTAATATCAAGCTCTTCCTTGTCAGCATCACGATTGCTTAAGTAGTTAAAAAGCCTTCCAACTCCAGCAGCAGATAACCTCCCTATACTTTCTATATCACTTAAGCAAGAGAGCTGGTATTCAAATGCTATCGCTAAATCCCGAGCTACATCTTGTAACATTAATTCCAGCTCTTCCTTATCATGTACAAGCATTGATTCCGCAACACTCTTTGCTTTCTTGTTCGCTATTCTCATACCTATAAGTTTAACAGCCCACCGGGCAGGCTTAAAAACTCCTTTCTCAACCGTGGTACCTATCGACGGTATAAATGGCACTGCAGATGCCCCTTCAAGCAATACTCCCGCTATATCCCCTGTTATGCTTATTCCCTTATCAATATTCTTAAACTTTTTTTCAAGCGTGGGTCTTTCTCTCTTTACACTTACATTCTCTCTCTTCTCAACATCATCCATACAAAAATGTAAAAAGCTTCTTATAAACAAATTCTTTTTCTTTTCTATATCCCATAACCTTACATCCCCTACAACATTTTGCTTTCTTACTTCACTTCCTTCCTTCCTGTTAAACATTTCAATCTCCGTTTAATGTTAGCAAAATAAAAGTATAGTAGGTAAGACAAGATTATTTACTTAAGCACATGCTTATATAAACATGTATCTGCTCAAGCTTAATACATATGTAACAATAATAAACTATTGCTATACACATAAAAACAAAGTTAATACTCCTGCTATCCACTCAAAATTCCTAAACTTTTCTTACAACCAGAAGTAGTTTTAACTAAATATTTTAACAAGAAGCTTTTTCTTAACTTTGCTAGCAGTAATATTTCATTATATATTTGCAATAACACAAATAAATGAATTTATAAGCATAAACTATTTAAATTAGGCATAATACTAAACTACCCCCTTAGGCATATATGTAATTTTTTCATAACCGTTTATGCTTTGAGAACTAACTTATCTGTAATTCCTGCTTACAGTGACTCAACTTCTCTATCTTCTTGAACAGCTCCTTCGCACGGTTATCATATCCCATTTCTTTACATGCATAGGCAGTTAAGTATAATGCTAATACTTTCTCTTCCTGCTGTTGGGATGATAAATTACTAGCTCCTTTAAATGATAACATAATACCCTCAAGTTCTTCTAACTTCTCTTCGGCTTCTTCCTTCTTTCCATGCATTATATGTACTTTAACTAATAGATAATAAGCTAATATATGTGGTGCTACGGTTATACTATCTCGTTTATTTAATAACTCTTGAAGTGGTTCTACTGTAGTTATTTTTTCAAGTTGGTTATACCCTAAGCTTGAACCGTCATTCTGAAGCTCAATCGCTTTATTTAACAACTCTTGTATCTTTGTATACTCTTCTTGATTATTAATATCATGGTATTTAACTAAGAACATCGCATATTCTGTATATAAATTTCCATTTATAAGCTCTGCAGATTCCATGCTTAAGGCTAACTCAAATGTTCTTCCTACTTTTCCTAGGTACTCTTCATACTTCTCTATATTATTAATTTCTTTAAAGCGAATTGACTTAACATGATACATGCAGGCCAAGTTATGTTTTATACGCCTTTCTTGGGGTATAAGCCTTTCACTTAACACTTCATAACAGCTTATTGCTAAGTTTAAATTTCCGGCTTGCCAAGACTCCTGAGCATAATTACGTATTTCCTGAATTAAACTATATGGCTCTATATCATTTAATTCAGGAAATATTGATAAGTATAAAGCTAAAGCTTGATCACTACTACCCGAAAGCATTACCTTGTTTGCTAAACATATGGTAAATTTAACTAAATTAATTTTAAAAACCTGAAACTCTCTCTGATCACTAATATTTAAGTTTTGTAACATTTCTACTACTTGACTTATATAATAATATGCCTCTTGGGTTTCTTTATATTTTCTTAGTCCTCCTAGAGTCATCAATATATTGTTTTTTGTGTCTATAATATCAGAATGATCTCCTTTATATAACCTAAGTCTGATATTAAAACTTATTATATAGTTATTTAATGCCTCTTTAAATTTTTCTTGTTTAGCTAAAATACTTCCAATATTATTATACGATGCAGCTATCTCTGGATGATCTCCTTTATATAACCTAAGCCTCATATTTAATGCTTCCTCAGCACATGACAGCTCTTCTCCATATCTAGATAGGTTTGCTAAGGTCTCACTTTTATTGTCGAGTATGCCTGCAATCTGCTTATGATCACCATGATATATTTTATATGCAATCTCTAAACTCTTTTGAATATATTGCAAAGCTTCTTCATAATTTTTTTCCCTGTCCAATATAAGACTTATATTACTTAGTATACTTGCAGTTTGGATAACATCTTCATTCCTTGTTCTAAAATTTAAACTTAAACTTTTAAAGAAATTGTTATATGCTTTCTCCTCCTTTTTTAAATTTAAATATATTATTCCTAACTCATTCAATACTATAGCTTGTTTAATAAAATTATTTCTATCAATTTCATTTAAACTATCTTTATATAATTGGCATGCTTTGACATAATTTTCTTTTGTTTTAAATGCGCTAAGAATCTGAGCTTTATTAAATAATATTATATACTTATCTATATTATTACATTCTCTGCTTATTTCCTCTATTTCTTCTAATGCTTCTTTATTCATACCAACTTCTCTATATGCTAAAGCTAGTTTTAAATGTATATTTGGCTCATTTATGATAGTATTTTTTAGTTCATTAATTACCTCATAATATTTTAAAAACTTATAGTGTATACTCCCTTTAATTATAGGATGATTTGAAAATAACTGTTCTTGGGATAATCTTAACCGTAAAGATCTGATATTACTTTCTTCCTTAATTATGTAACTCAATGGTAGTGCTGTATAATAATATCTATAGACTATACTAAAATCTTTTAGATAAAATATTTCCTCCTCTAACTTGAGGTTAGTGGAATGACTAACCTGAGGGGCATATTCTCTTAAATAAGAAACATTCTCTCTTTGCCCCTTGTTTTTTTCATAAGTTCTAACCCTTAACTCGTTAGCAATACTTAAAGCCAATTTTAAATTTTTTAATCCTTCTTGGCTTATTGTTGCTACGCTTTGTATAATCTTCCATATGGTAACCCTTCTTTCCCCCAAACATGTTCCTAGCTCTGCTATCATTCTATCAAAAAATCTGTATATTTCTTTCTTAATATTTAGTATTTCTCCTTCTTGTTTTATATTAAAAACTATTTCATGAGGATCAAAATTTTTACAATCCTCTTTAAGTAATTGAAAAGATCTTGGTTTAATCGTTTTAATATTTGATAATTTTTGCTGATATTGATTTAATAGCTTTTTACTACCAGCTATCAATATTGTATACCACAATGCCTGGACAAGATGAGGATCATCATTGTACCATACCTCATCAACTTGAAAACGCATCAGTTCATTAATTGTTCCTATCAGCTCAAAAGGTTTACACGGCACTATCCTTTTTATCTCATCTTCAATTGTATATTTATTATATCCTCTTTCTCTACCTAATGGGGACTTACATGCATGCCATTGTGAACCATCAAAACTAAATCCTCTTCTGCTTATACTGTCATAAAACCAGTTATGTTCTTTATCATTACCATCACTTAACTTGAAGTTGTTTAGTTCTTTTACTCCAAATACAGTAAGCAGAGATTCTCCAAAGTTTGTTACCTTAATATACATCAATACTGCCAAGTTCCTAAAATACTCTTTTACTTTTTCCTCCTCCTTTTTCCCTAAACCTTCCTCTATCAATATCCCCCACTCCATATCAGACCATGGAGTCATAGTGCCTAATGCCATAGAACCCATACCAAATATCGCGTAGCCTACTTCCCTATCTTCTCCTGTTTTGCTATTTTTTATTTTTGGCAAACCTCCTAATTCATCTATGCAGTCATTTAATAGTTGCTTGATTAAACCATCTCCCCCTATAAAATATTCCCTTATCTCCTGATATATCCTCTCTACTTCTCCTGCTCTCTTTTCTAGCCCTTCTTCATCTAGTTCCTCTCCTCTTTCCTTTATCCCTAAATCTTCTACCTTTTTAAGCTCTCCTCCAATCCATTCCCTATGCCCTTCTAATTTACTTTTGTAGTCTCTTATTTTCTTTAAGCTTCCTTCACCACTATATCCTTCTGGTAATATTTTGTCTTTTCTAGCTTGCCTTATAAATTTTTCTTCTACTAATCCTATTTTATTCTCTATAACCTTCCTTAACTCTTCTTTATTTAATTTATCAGGCAACCTATATATTATATTGAGTATATACTGATATATCCCTACTGCCTTAGGGTAATCTAGTCTATCCTCCCCCCTAGAATATATATCTCCTAACTTTAAAAATAATTCATACTCCTGCTCATAATACTTACCTATATTTATTCCTCTGTTACATAGCTTTAACCCTTCTTTAACCTTCTCTAAACGTTCAGCTATATCTCCTACCTCATATAATTTAATTAATTCCTCTATGATTCCCTCTATCTTGATTAATGTTTCTTTTTCATTAAAGTAAGTCAGGTCATCTACTATTATTTCTTTTTTTTCAATATTTATTTTTACTCCACTGGTTTCTCCATACTCTCTCATATGACTTATATTTGTTCCTACCACCCCGCCAATAGATTTCTCCTTGCTTGCAAGTTTAAGATTATCCCATTCACGATTTAAGCTATTGTTAATTCCATACCAAATGTCTTTATATAAAGATTCTTCTATGTTATTTCTGTATGTCCCCAATGGAAAATATTGCGAACCTTTGAGCTTCTCATTTATACTAGAAAAAATATTATAATATTTTATAGCTTCACTTTTTTCACCTAAGCTAAAATAAGTTAAAGCCAGCCCTGCTAATGCAAAGTAGGTATTCGCATTTACTATATGATACCCATAAAATTCTAAGCAATCTTTATAAGCTTTAGTAGCAAAATTTAGTGATTCCTTGTTATAAGTTTTATTGTGAATTCCTTTTATTAGATAGCATTGTGCCATATAAAATTGAGATTCTGCTTTTTCACTTAAATTATATTTTTGACTATTTTCTCCTCTTTTCTTCTTTCTTTCAGCATTCTCATAATTCCTAATAGCTAAATTATAGTTAGATATCGCATCTTCAAATTTACCTTCAATAAAATAACAATAACCAATATTTTTTAAGGTCTTAGACTTTTCTGAAAAGCAGTATTCTTGCTCAATACTATTAAAAATTCTTAATGCAAGTTTAGATTTGATTAGCGCATCTTTGTATTGCTCCTTATAAAAGTAACAGGCAGCAATATTAAAGTGTGTTCTGCCCATTTCATATGGTTTAGGATAATTTACATTATTAAAAACCTTTGTTTGTATGCTAAGAGCTTGTGTAAATAGATCTAAGGCTTTATCGTATTTTTTACATTTAATATAAACTAGTCCTAAGTCATTCAATAAAGTAGCAGTATCAGGGTGTAAATGGTCTTTAAATACACGATTTCTCATATTGAGAGCTTTTTTATACAATTTTTCAGCCCTTTTATAAATTTCTAAGGAGAAGAAAGTTGCTCCTATATTCCAGTAAGAGCTAGCTATTAGAGGATGATCCTGATTACCATATATAATACTTCTCATCTTTAAAGCTTGTTTATGACATTGCCTAGCCTCTTTAAGCTTATTTAATTTCATTAAAGTAACACCTAGATCATTGAGACATTCTGAAGTATTGTAATGTGGAATGTTATTATATATTTTTTTATACTCTTCTAAACATTCTCTAAGTAAGTTTTCCGCTGTATGATAGTCCCCTTGATCTAATGCAAAACTCCCTTTATTTTTTTTAGCTAAAATACTATCCGGATGTAGCGTATCGTTTTTGTCAAATGTACTTTCTCCAATAGTCTGAATCCTATGATTATATACTGACTGTATGTTAACCTCAGCTATCTTGCGATAACGTTCAGCTTTCTTAAACAATGATAGTTTTTGATAAGTAACACTTAAATTAAAGTAGGAAGTAGCTAAATAAGGGTTATGTTGTTCCCCATAGGATTTTTTTCTAATTTCAAGAGCCTTTTCATAGTATTTATGTTCTTTTATAATTTTACCTCTTTCACCATAAAAGGTTCCTAAGCTATTATAAATATTAGCTAAGTTAAGATGAGAATCAGAATTTAACTTAATTTTTAAATTAAGAGATTTTTTGAGAAATAATTCTGCTTGAGAGAAATTTGCTATACGTGTTAAAAATATCCCATAATTGAAGAAAAAATCAGCTATTTCATTATCAGGTATAAGGTATTTTTTTAATTGTAAATATACTTTCTCAGGGTTATTTGCTATTTTTAAATTTAATATTTTAAATATTTCATTATAATATTGGTTGGCCTCGTTATATTTTGAAGCCACAAAGCATACTACAGCTAAATTTTCTAGGCTATTTATGATATGAGAAATAAACACGCATTTATTCTTTAATAAATATAAGGAGCGTTTAAAATAATCTTCTGCACTTTTATAGTCTCCTAGCATAAGATATAATGTACCAATGTACCTATAAGGCACATTATTTTTTGGTTCTTTTTCTTTCCATTTTTTGAAACACTCTAATGCTTTACTATATTGTATTATTCTTTTATATATCAGGCCTTTATTCTCATAGCTTTCATCATAAAAGTTATGTATGTTAAAATAATCTTTAGATGATTTGCTGCTATTATAACAAAAATCCTTAAAAACATTATAAAATGGTATTATACTATAATAATACTTAAATAGCCCTCCTTTATCAGTCAATTCCTTTTCAGGTAAGCTAAAATACTTTTTTGTCTCTTCCAAGCTTTCTTCTAGATTATTTAAAACCTTACTAGGATACATAAATTCAAATTGACCTTTATTGGCAAGATATGTACGCAATCTAAGCATTACAGCAAAACTAGCTGCATATTTTAAATAATGAGGAGCATCTTTACCTTTTTCTGTAGTACCGATTACCTTGTTTTCATGCAGCTTATTTATTGCATCCCATATGCTTACAGGTTCTATTCCAAAATATAATGCTAACCCATATATAAACCTATCTGGTAATCTATATATCTCTTGTTTCACATTAAATAACTTACCTTCCTCTTCCATAGCGTGGAGTTGAGGCTTAAAAGCATGGATATCTCCTTCAAAATGAACTTTTTGTAAAGCATTATGTTCAGCACTATATTTAAATTCTTCTACCCCGTCTTTTAATCTTTTTAGAGTTCTAACTTCATAATTTGGTATACCATTTTCATTTTTAATATTTAAGAACTTTGTTACTTTTTTTCTAAAATTAGCAAACAACTCTTTTTCCCCATAAATAAAGCAACTTGCTTCTAATATATATGGTAGGTTCTTATCTATATGACTATACTTCTCATCTAAATACCTTGCCATCTTTTCAGGAGTTTGTATTAACTGATAATGCTTATCTTTCTCTATCCTGCCTAATGGGGTCTTACCCCCTAAATCAAAGTTAAATCCTCTACATACAAAACTCTCTAAATTAATTTTATACTTACTAGTCGGTATTATAGTTTCTCCTAAGCAAATTACCTTGAAATGTACTAAATGGCTTAAATTCTTAAAATAATTCTGAACCTTAGGATCACTATTATGCTTGTATTCTTCATTCTCAGTAAGTATAGCAAACTCTAAATCTGAATATGGTGTAAACTGATTTAGTGCTAATGACCCTAGCCCTATGACACTATATTCACAAGGAGGCTCATCTATCACTTCCTCGCACTCTTTAAATATTCTTGCTATAAAGCCTTTAACTTGTTCAGCTAAATATTCGAAAAGCTCCCTAGATTCATTTATAAAGTATTCTTCTGATTTATATGCTGATTCAGCTTCTTCTTTCTTTAGAGATCCTTCATCTATCTCTTTTACCTTCTGCTCTGCTTCTTCTCTTAATTGCTTTAAAAAAGCTCTGTTATCTCTAGATTCTTGCTCTACTAACTTGGATTGATTAGGAGTTGTCTCTTCTATAGAAATAAATACTAGCTCACTAAGTTTTCCCCATATTATAGCTAATTGCTCAAATGATTGTACTTTATAATTCTCTAACTCCTGATTAGTTGTATCTTCTTGTTCCTCTTCTATTCTCTCTACCATGCTTAAGACATAATGGTAGAATACTGCTGCATCTGTATAATCTTCTGCTTTGCTTGATATCCTTCCTATATCTATATATAAATCTCCGAGCTTTCTATATACTTTTATTAAATTGATAGCTGCTTCAGAGATAGGATTTATAGTATATTCATAAACTAACTCTTTTAGCTTAGCTGCAAATGTTTGCTCTTCCACTCGTAATTCTTTTAATTTTATTCCTTGATAATTATTCTCTCCAATTATACTTCTCGTATGATAATCTATTTTCTCATTTTTTTTCCCTTCCTCTCTTACTATATACTTTTCAATAAGATCTAAACTTATCTCCTCTTCTGCCTTCTCAAAAAGTAATCTGCAGCATTTCTCTAACTCTTCCTCTGTATACTCTCCTCTTTCTCCTTTTCCTAATGCTCTCTTCTGCTCTAATACGCTAAATATCATCTCTATACATTCTGCAGGTAACTCACTTATTTTCTTTCCTATATTTGACTCATTTCCTCTCAAGCTTTCTGCTTTGTTCTTGTTGCCTTGCCTTATACTTTCTTCTATCTCTTCTAATCTATCATTATTTAATTCTATACCTGTTACCTTGCTACACTCTCTTATATGTCTCGCCCTTATAGCTATTACTCCCTCTTCATGCTTATTTCTAGTAATTGGACTTAGGCTATATATGTTTACCTCTTCTCCTGACGCTTCTGCATATACTTCATTCCTTATTTCCCCCCTACTGTAGTCCCTTATATTACTGAATACTATTACACCGCAGTCATAGCTGTTCTCATAACTCCCTTGCTGGTCTATATTCTTCTCGTATTCCTTAACTTTTACTTCTATTTCTTCAGCTCCTGCCTCTACTCCTTTATTCTCTAGCTCTGTTCTTATTAAGAATCTAATCTGCTCTTTTATTACTTCTAATAGTTTTTCCATTTCCTGCTTTGGAAAATGGCCTACCCCATATGGATCGTCATATAGTATGCTGCTTTCTTTACTTTTATAATCTATCTCTATTCTTACACATCTCCAATGTAGCCCATATAATATAGGTAGCACTATAACTCTCGGCATAGATTGCCATCTATCATTGTTATATTCTTCTATTTCATGACTACCTGTTATTCTTGCTATATCATCTCTCAGATATTGATTGAAATTATCTGAATGGTACGGATCAGCTATAAATATGCCTTCCTCATTCTCCCGGTGTGTAGTATATCTTTCTTCCTCTTTACCTTCTATATCAAAAGGATGTAACATACTGTTTCTTATTGCTACCAGTAGCCTAAATCCATCAGTAACACTGTACCAATACTTCCTGTCTTCACCATGACCAATCAGATTCCTATCATCCCCTGCTGCACTCAAGTCCCTTAGCTTTTCCCCGGTATTTTTATTATATTCATCATCTTCCTTAAAATCTTCTCCTAAACTTTCTACAGCTCCTTCTTTCATTCTTTGATATTGAGCTTCCCACTCTATTAAATCCTTACATAGCTTTTGTGTTCTCGCAGTAACTTCAAATCTTTCTTGCTTTAATCTTTGAGTAACAAAGTTATATGCTTCCTCTACCAATTCTTCTCCTTCATATCTCGACAGTATCCCACCTTCCTTATTGTACTCCTCAACTGCTCTCTTAATGTTATTAAATAATATTCCATCCCACTTCTTATTGTAAGCTTCCTCTATATCAACTGACTCTATATATTCCCTAAGCTCCCCACAATGCTCACCCATGAATAAGCTTGTAGCTATTTTATGTATTTGTGTATTGATACTCGCTTCATTAGAAATATCGAGAAGAGAGGAATTTGAGGTATTTAAGGAGCTAGAAGCACGCATATAATTAACCTAAACATTTAATATAGAGCCTCTAACCATTGCTTTATTGCTTGCTACTTAACAATAGTTAATTTATTAAGTTATATTCCTTTAATGTAAATTTATTAGATTAAATACAAGCTTTTGGCTTACTTATTAAACATCATCTTATGAATATATATTTTTATACTTATGTTAAAAGCTGCTTAGTAGCTTAACCCCAGGCTCTTTCAAAGAACCGTCCCCATTAACATAGTAATATAACGTAGCTTTCTTTATCCCTAGTTTCTTTGCAACTTCTTGGGCTATTGACTTACGATTCGACATAGCAGCCACTGCCATTTGTAATGTTGCTACGTCCATCTTACGTGGCCTTCCCCCTAATCTTCCTCTTGCTCTTGCTGATAATAAACCGGCTTTAGTTCTTTCTATGATTAACTCTCTTTCATATTCAGCTATAGCTCCAAATATACCAAACACTAACCTTCCATTAGGGGTATTAGTATCAATCTGTGCTCCCTGCCCTGTTAGTACTTTAAACCCTATATCTCTCTTTCTTAAGTCTTCTACTATATTTATTAGATGATTTAAGCTTCTGCCTAATCTATCTAATTTCCATACTACTAAAGTATTTCCCGGTTGTAGTGACTTAAGGCATGAAACTAATCCTGGTCTGTCATCTTTTTTACTCGAGGCATAATCTTGATATATTCTATCTTCTAATATTCCTGCTTGTATTAAAGCATCTTTTTGTAAATCTAATGTTTGAGAATTATCATCCTTTGAAATTCTCACATAACCAATTAGCATTTTATTATTTTACCCTATGTCTAAAAAGCTAATATGCATACTATATTCTTACTTTGTTTTTTCAATAGGTTTTTAAGCGCTTTCTTATACTGTTTTA
>NZ_JSWE01000131.1 GCF_000815465.1 Candidatus Jidaibacter acanthamoeba
TAATAAGTTAGGCGTCCTTGTTTACACATATTATCATTTACAGCATACCATAACTGCTCTATATCTCCCCCTCTCCAGACTGTAAGTGATCCTCTGTTCTTTAAAGATTGATTATATTCTTTCCAATTATTTATTTTGTATTTAATCTTACTCTTGTTTCTTTTCTTCATTTGAATTTAGCTGTTTCTTTCCTTAGCTTATCAATATGATTGCCTTGTACTCTTTAAGCCATTCTTCTTACTTCAATTCTTTCAGACTTTTGTTAATTTTCAACCTCCTTTACATATTTGAGCAACAAGGCCGGGCCATTTCGCTATGCTAGTATAGTGCTTGATAGATTTGGACATTAGGAACTGTGTTCTTAAAATATATTTTTACGCCAATAAGTTTATCTTGTTCGTTACTATAAACTATACTTCGGTAGGTAAAAGGAGCTGAGGAATATCCTGAGGTAGTATATTTACAAATATATATGTTAATAGGAGTAGGAGTTATATTTTTATGTTGTACTTTTTCTACTTTAAAACAACTAGCACCTGCTTTTTTTATCTCATTTATGCATTTATCAGTGTCTGTATTTTCTAAAAATCTGCTATTAATAAAGTCCTGAGCTTCTACGGAAGTTTTAAAATGATCAAATTTGAAATACTTAGGATTATAATAATCATTTAAATATCTTATAGTTAATAAAATGACTATCAACAAGGCTATATAAATAAATATAAAAAATTTTTTCATAGTATCCTGTGCTTTTTAGGTCGCTAAGTTTGATATTAGCCTGCCTTATAAGACCTTCATACAATAATAATATTAAATTAAGCCTAACAATTATGAAGATTGTTAAGTTAGTTTATATATAATAATAAATTTGTTATATATCCTTGTTAATATTAAGAATTATAATGCTTTTCTATTTTTAGTTGTGTAAGGTGGTACCTAATAAACTAATAATTACTCCTTTTTACTTCCTCAATTCTATAAGTTATATTCTCTATAACTTATCAACTTAAGTTAGTTTATACACTTTGATTCAGAGATTGGTTTATACGGTAGTGATACCGTGTATTCAGCTTCTAAGTCATCTTCGTCTTGAGGTTGTTTCCTCTTATTAGAAATCCTATTACTAGTATCTTCTTGTCTGCCAAATTGTTCGCCTAAATTTATATTATCATTTTTATCTTTTTCTTGCATAATATTTATTTTTTATAATATATAATTATATTATCTATTTATTTCTCTAATGAGCAAATATTTTTAAAACTAATTCAGGTTAATTAATATGCGAAAAAAAATGCATTTAAAGAAAAATAGTATTAGCCAGCTAGAAAACCAGGATACCAAAGATAAAATTATTTTTTTTTAAAGTTAATTTAAGAAAAAATAATTTTGAAAAGATTTCCGATTGGTTAGATAAATTTGGGCTTTATGTAAAGGATAAGGTATTATGTTTAGATGATTATAAAATATTTAAATGGACACTTGCAAATAACCATTTAGATGGTTTTAAGTTTATGGCTGAAAATCTTTCAAGGCAGAGCTTACTTTATTTATTATATCATGACGAAGGTTTTATATTGAAAATGTTTATAAAGATGCAAAAAGCCGTTACCAATATCAATGAGTTCAAAGAGGATGAATGTCTAAACATATTTAGCCTTTTTTTAAATACAGATAAAGATTATTTTAGTGAAATATTATTGAAAAAAAGCCTGCCTGATTTAGTTAAATCGTGTTTTAACAGAGCCTTAAGTATTGTTGATGAATGTAATAAGGAAAATCAAGATCTAAACAATAACAGTTCTGAAAAATCTAAAAATATAAAATTTATAAATATTAAGGATAATGACAATTGGACTAAAAAAATTACATCTGAAAATGATGTGAAAAAGTCAATTTCTTTAGGGTAATTTATTGCTGAAGTTCCCCCTGGTGTGTAGGCAAATGTTGTCTATATATAATTATTATAATAAAGGTTTTCAAACTCATTAGGAGATAAATATCCTAAAGAAGAATGTC
>NZ_JSWE01000132.1 GCF_000815465.1 Candidatus Jidaibacter acanthamoeba
AGTTATTTGAGAAGAGAGAAAATAAGGAGATAAAGAAATTAGCAATATACGGAAGAGCCGGAATAGGTAAGAGCACATTATGCCAATACATATCGGTAAGATGGAGTGGGGGGAATTTATGGAATGATAAATATAAGGGAGTAATATGGCTACCGCTTAGGAAAATAGCTTCAGAGTTAAAGAACTGGCAAGAAGATATCAGTTTAGCGGAAGTAATAAGGGAGCATTGTATGGGAGGACGAGAAAGATATAAGCCTAGTGTAGAAGCTATAGATAATTTTATAGGTAATTTTAGCGATATTCTATTTATATTGGATGGCTATGATGAAATAGCACCGATTGTAGACAATTTAGAAAATAGAGAAGGGGAAAAAATCAGAAGGATATTAAAAGAAATATTAACGGTTGTGTTGCAAAGAATAGAAATTGGAGATAGATGTTGGTAGAAGCAAATAACT
>NZ_JSWE01000133.1 GCF_000815465.1 Candidatus Jidaibacter acanthamoeba
GGACGATAGTTTGTGAAGGCGATACTTGTGAAACTGAAAAAGCAAACCGAGATGCAACTCAACCGCAAAGCTGGTCTACAAACTATGATATTGAAACAATCAAAGGGTACTTTAGTAATTTTAATACAGAAGAGGCTAAACGCAACATACCAAGAGATGAGAACGGGAATATAGATTGGGAAGAAGCTGTAGGAGGGTATTTCCGATCTGCATATGATCAGTTTACCAAGATATTTGCAAGTGATGATAATGATGATGGTGGGGAATGGGTTGAAATTGAGCCTGAGGACTACAATAAATATTATGAAGATGAGGAAGAAACTGAATCTAAAAATAAAGAAAATAGGAATAAACAAGAAGGAGATAAAGAGGAAGGTTCTAAGGATAAAAAGCAAAAGCCTACAGCTGAGGAAAAAGAATCAGCTAAGCAAGAGGATAGAGAAAGCGCTGAATATAAAGGAGAAGGAAAGCAATCATCTATACCTACTAAAGAATTTTATTTTGAGGAAGAAGGAGAGTGTTATGGGTCAATGCATAATGAGCAAACCTCTGCCTTACCTCAAAAATACCAAGACATAAAAGCTAAAGCAGATTTAGTGGGAGAAGCAAGAGCTCAAATATTTATCGAAAATTTAGAAATTATAGCTGAAAGCAGTTATCAAGTACAAGGTAATAAAATAATTGTTAACTTACCTGCAAGCTCGACACTTATGTCCACAGCAAGCCGTGGAGTTAATTTAGTTTTTGAGATAGTTGATGCAGAAACAGTAAAATCAGGGGCTGTCAAATTTGGAAAAAATTTAATAAAAGTTGGTAAATTTGCAGTCAAAATACATCCGGCAACAAGAGGATTAATTACAGCTTATGAGACATATAAATTTATTGAAGAAAACCAAGATCAAATAAAACAAGGATTAATAGACGCCGGAGAGTTTGTAGAGGAGAAGTATAACAAGCTTAAAGATAGTGTAAAAAATATATTTAACAAAGTTAAAGATAGTGTTAGTAGTAATAAAGCAAGTAATGTAAAGGATAATGCAGGCAAGTTTTCTTCATCATCTTCCGCAGGTGCGCCAGATCCGGATGATCCAAACGAACCACAAAATAATAAAGAATGGAAAGTTGAAAAATATGATAAGGTAATGCATAGTGATCGCTTTGGAAAAATGTATCGTGATCCACAAGCAGTCAGTGAGAATGGAAAAAAACTTTGGTGGTCTAAAGATACAGCAAATCATGGAGGAAGTAGATGGAAAGTATTCGAAGAGACCAGCGAAGGGTTAGTTCATTATAAAGATGCTGATAAATTCGGAAGTTTTATGCATGATAAGCATAAAGGACCTACAGGCCAGTTCATACCATGGAAGGAATTAAAAGGGCTAACAATAAAAGGTAAATAAAATGAGTCATTGTTGCAAAAATATGGATTATTATATGGCTAAAAATGAGGAATTCGAGTTTGATAAGCGACATAGACTATATACCGTCAAACTATCGAGCTCCAAAAATGCTACTCATCAGTTATTATATTATTGCCCATGGTGTGGGACTAAATTGCCTGAGAGTTTAGCCACTAGGTGGTTTGAAATTTTGAAAGCTGAGTATAAATTAAATGATCCTATATTTGATGATGCAAATAAAGTTCCTGAAGAATTCAAAACTGACGAATGGTGGAAGAAGCGAGGGCTTTAAAAAATTATATTAAGTTAGTTTATAGCCTTAGCGGGGTATATATTATCCCTATAAATACTGGTTTAACCGAAAGGCAAGTTCCATTAAGGGTAAGCTAGTTAATCTGGTAGTGGGAGAAGATCTAAGTCTAAAGGGTAGTTATATTAACGGGGAGAAAGTTGATATTGATGTAGCAAAGAAGATAATTATAGAGAGTGTAAGGAACAGAAATAGGGAAGAACATAGTAGTAGCGGGTTTAATGTTGGAGTATCTGTCACTTGGGCTGGAGGAGTTACACCTAACATAGGGATTAGTGGAGATAGGAGTATAAAGAATAAAGACTTTACAAAATAGCACCAGTGATGAGCTAAGGATGTTAGCTACTCAAGTTAAAGCATATAATATGTACTTAAAAACAAAGTATCTTGATATACAAGGTGCGAGGGCAGAATATAATGCGAAAAGCATGAGCGGACAAGTGGATCTTGAAATACCTCTTACAGAAGGAATGACACCAAGCTTATCTGTTGCTATCCAGAAAGGCAATCAGTATCAAAGTCTGGTTATGAATGCAGAAATACATGTCAGTGGAAACTTAAAGATAGAAGTTGAAGGACATGCAAATATGCAAGGTGTGTTTTTAAAAGCCAGTAGCCTTGAAGCAAGTTTTGAGAGTTTAACCTTGGGCTCTATGCAGGATATTATAGAAAATGAAAGCTTTGGAGTAAATTTAGGAATTAGTTTAAGCAACTTAAATTTAAATGGAATTGGAGTAGAACATAGCAAGCGTGATGCGCATGTAGTTAAGCGATTAACTGCAATGTTAGGTGAAACCAAAGCTCATATAGTAGTTGCCCATGCCTTAAGGCTAAACGGAGCAATGATAGCAAATGCACAAGTTAATGAAGACGGAAGTTTTACAGATCACGGACATTTGACCTTAAAAGTAGGTGAGTTATTTGTTC
>NZ_JSWE01000134.1 GCF_000815465.1 Candidatus Jidaibacter acanthamoeba
GGGCAAGGAAGTGAGGAAGTAATTGATGCACTACTCATAGCTCTAAAGGATGAAAATGAAGATGTAAGGCAAGAAGCAGCAGAGAGTTTAGGTAAGATAGGGCAAGGAAGTGAGAAAGTAATTGATGCACTACTCATAGCTCTAAAGGATGAAAATGAATATGTAAGGCGATATGCAGCAAAGAGTTTAGTAAGTTTATATAATAATGACAGCATGGTAGCGAGGGTTATTGCTAAGCAGGCTGTAGATAATGACTTGATTAGTAAGATTATAAGAAACTCTGATTCATTTAAGCTAGCCCTTTTTTGTTATAAGCATAGTTCTAAAGAAGAGTGGCTTAGCAGAATATTAATTAATATGATGTATGAGAAGGTTGGCTTAATCCTTAATAGTAATGGTAGGCTTAAGCTAATATCAGGTAAGGACAAAGAAGAAATACCCATAAACAATCAACAAACAACCTTACTTCTTAGCAAATTAGTGATGCAGAAAGCTGAAATAAGGATGCCTGAGATAGCAGCACTAAAAGCGACGAGCCAGCGAGCCCCTAAAGCCTCCGTAATACTACCCGATAAGCGAAGAGAAATATTTGAAGCAATATATGAAAATAACCAGTCTGTATTAAACAGCTTAATAAGTAATGATACAGATATTAATGCAAGAGATTTGATAGGCGATACGCCGGTTCATTGTGCGATAAGAATCAGCTCGGATAATGAGCTGATTAAAATATTGATTAGGGGAGGAGTTAACTTAAATGCGATTAATAATGAAAGTTATACACCATTTGATTTAGCGGTTAAGTTAGGTAGGATTGATGTAGCAAACTATATAGAAAATAAAATAATATTAGGAAGGATTAGCAAGAAAGGTAACTTTAGCAAGGGAATAAGAAAGGCAATAGCTGACGGGACTTATAGTTTATGTCAGGATAAATATAGTAACTGCGGGGAGAGTTACAGGAAAGCAATAAGTTTGAGCATAGAAGAAGATAATCAGGTAGCACTTTGCTATGTGTTAATCAAAGCTGGAGATTACTTCTTACATCCTGGTAAGGAGGATTATAGATCAGCAAGTTTATGTTATAGCATGGCAAGAGGTATAGCAGAGAGGTATTTCGAAGTTAATGACATATTAAACAAAAGGTTTTTTGATCATAAACAGGAATATTTAGAAACAAAGTACCTAAGGAGTATAGGTAACAATATAAAGCCGGTAATAAGATCCCAAGAGTATAAGCAGAATTTAAAGGAAATAAGAAAAGATTGTAGAAGGAGTTTAGAGCAAAATGTCGATATAAAAAGCATATTGGAAAGGAATACAGCATCTATGATTAAGCTTACTGCTAAAATTATAGAAGATTGTATGAAGTTATTAGGGGCGCCTCCATGTGAATATAGCATTATAGGGCTAGGATCAATGAGTCGTGGAGAGATGGCATTATACTCTGATATTGAGTATGCAATAATTGTGGAGGATAAAAGTTATAATGAATATTTTTACCAGCTCGCTAGGTTATTTGAAATAAAGATAGTTAGTATAGGAGAGACCAGCCCAAATACTGAGGTAGGAAAGGTAGTGGGATCTGAGGTGCTGCTTGATTTTATGAGGAACGGTTATTCCATTGATGCAGTGAATCTTTCTCCTAACTTTGGACTAAATACAAGAGAAAAAGCCAGTAACTTAATTAATACAGTAGAAGGTTTGATTAGCTTACAACATGATATGGATGTTATATTACCCAATGCTTTAAGGACAGTTTGTCTAATTTATGGAAGTAAAAAGTTATTAAACAGTTATGAAGCAGCAGTCAGAAACTTTACACTGAACAAAAGTTTTGGAAAAGAACAGGCAATAGAATTATTGAAAGGAGATCTTGAGCAGTATGCTCCTAAGTATAATGATAGTAATTTAATAGATGACTTTGATGCTAAAAATGATTTTTATAGGTTACCAAGTAATCTTGCTAGATACTTATCTCTATATTACGGGCTTGAAGGAAAGAATAGTTGGGATAGTTTAGAGAAATTAAGAAGAGGAAAATATATAAGTGAATTAGGCTATACACGAATAAAGAGTGTATTAGAGTTTGCTGCGGGCATGCGAATAAAAACACATTTATATTATGAAGAAGAGAAGGAAAGAGTATATCACCAGGGAGATGAGAAGAGTACGAAAATAAAGTATAAATTAAGTCAACAAGAAGAATTAGAACTTGAGATCAAATATAAAGTACTAATTGCAATAGGAGAAGGGATAAAAGAGTTTGTTAATAATAGAAATAGCAGAAATTTTAAATATGAAGAAAGAGGTATTGAGAGAATTAAAGAAAGATCGGTATTGAATAGAATTCTGGAAAGTGAAACATCTGAAGAGATTAATCTAAAGAGAGTAGTGAGCCAAGGAAGAGAAGAAAGTTTATTCATTAAAGGAAAAGAAGATAATTTAGTTAAGAAACTACGTAAGGCAGTTAAGTGCAACAATATTACTGAAGTAGGAAGAGTAGTCCAGGAAGGAGCTGATATCAATTGCAGATTAATGGAAGATGGAAGGACTGCTTTACATATTACTTCTATTAACGGGAATATGGAGATAATAAAATTTTTAACAGAAAATAAAGCACAAGTAAACATACAAGACATAAAAGGAAGAACGCCATTACACCTAGCAGCAAAATATAACCAAGTTGAAGTAGTGAAGTTACTTTTAGAGAGAGGTGCGAATAAAGAGGTAAGGGATAATAGCGATAAAGTAGCAAAGGACTATGCACCCTCATCCTCACACCAACTAAAGCTACTATTAGAATTTCAAGGGAAGGAAAGAACAAAATAACCATTTTTATCTAGAAATAACTATATTAAGAGGAAGAAATGAGAAGAAGAGAAGAAGAACATAAAGCAAGTAGAAATACCCAAGTTCAGCAGGAAAGCACTGTAACTAAGACTAAGAAAGAGATTGAAGAAATAAGGAAACAAAGAGAAGTAATAAGAATAGTTAGTAAGATATGGAGTAACAACCGATTAAATGCTGAAGAAAGTGATTTGATAATTGAAGAATTCGCCAAGCGGAATGAATTAAATAAAAAAGAGATAAGTGTAGAGGCTTTAAAGACAAGGATAAAAGATAATTATTTTGCAATATTAATAGAAAGCTATGAAGAAATAATAAGGAATTGTGAGGCCGCAAGAAACTTAAGCACATTAAATACTTTAAATAATGAAGATAAGGAAGAAATAAAGGGAGCATTGCCTGAGGCTGTGAACGGTATTTTGGGTATCAAAGAGAGAAGGTTTAATATTGATTTAGAGGCAAGAGATAAAGAAGAGAGAGAATATATTGTAAGAAAATATATAAAGGATGTTACCCTTATACTTAACCGGCACGGCTATTTGTTTGAAAAGAACAAAAAGAAAATAGATCTACAAAGAGTAGATTTAATAGGATTTAATTTAAGCGGTTTAGATTTAAGCTTTGTAGAGTTTGGACGTAACAGTTTAGAAGGAGTTGATTTTACAGATAGTAAGATATCTGTTGAGCAGTTAGTAAATGTAAAAACGCTTAAAGATATAATTATAGAGCCAATATTACAAGAAGAGATAGTAGGTATAAGGCATAAGTTATGTATAGAATCAATTGATTTTAATATAAAGAAAATAAAAGAAGCTAAGGAAGCGATAGATTATTTGGAATATTTATATTGTTTAAGTTGTAGTCCAAGTGATTTTGAGGGTTTAGAAGTATTAAGTGTTATAGAAGGTAAGCTAAGAAGGCTGAATGATAATGAGCTACAATACATAGCTCTACTTGCAATGGCCAGTAACCAAATCAATTTATTATTGAGTGAGCATGAACTTAGTTTTGATAAAGTTAGCTATAACAGGGATTTAATAAGTACTAAATCACGTGAAGAAATTATAGGCATACTTAATGTAATGCTTAAAGAACGAGAATATAGCTTAGCAGAGGATGTAATAAGCTTTATAATATTTAATAAATTATATCACTTGTATAACACTATAACTGATATGTCACAATTTATCTCAGATGTGGAAATAGTGTTGGATGAGTTTAATAAAGAACAAAAAGAAGAAGTTATAGAGTTATTAGTAAACATTAAAAGAATAAGAAAAGAGTACTTAGCAGATGAAGAGCAGGTAAAAAGACGTAATGATATAAGGAGCATAGAGGAGCATCTGGATCATTTAAATGATGAAGCAGATATTGCCTTAGGAGCGGGGCCTACAGATAGACTGGATACAGTACTAAACATAGCTAGAGAGAGTAATCAACCAGTTGACTTAACAGAAGTAGATCTAGAACAAATAGACTTTAATAGAATAGATTTTAGCGAGTTAGAAGATACTAATTTGATAATGACGGTTGAACAAGAAAACAAACACTTAAGTGTAGAACAAAGAGAGCAAAGATATAGGAGGTTATTTGAGAGAGCAAAGAATGGAGATATAGCAGGAGTTGAAGAATCATTAAGCAAGGGATCGAATATAAACACAAGCGGAGAATATAATAAGACAGC
>NZ_JSWE01000135.1 GCF_000815465.1 Candidatus Jidaibacter acanthamoeba
TCTCTACTTCTTGGTTCCCTATGGTATCTGCACACCACCTTGCCGTTTTAGCGTCTGCTGCATTTAATATTACTTTATTCTTACAGTTAGCACTTAATGTTTCAGTTACATTATGCCCGTATTTCTCATACAATTGTGAAATCGACTGTATCCCGACTAAAAAACATCCTCCGTAGTTTCGGGTGATAGTTAACCCCTGCTCTAATGAAGGTAAATAGTTTAACGATCCTAGCTCGTCAAATATAAAC
>NZ_JSWE01000136.1 GCF_000815465.1 Candidatus Jidaibacter acanthamoeba
ATTAAGCTAGTATATAATATTAATATAAAAATATATAGGTCTAGTGATGTATAAGAGGCATAGGTACCAACGTAAAATAATAAGATATGTTAGTTATGTTATATCACAGGTATTCTTTAAGCTTGAGAGATATATCAGAAATATTGTTGTATAGGAATATTGAGGTAAGTCATGAAAGTATAAGAGAATGGAATAAGAAGTTTGGCTCAATAATAGCAAATAATATAGGTAAGAAGAGAAGTTATATTCCTGGTGATAAGTGGCATTTGGATGAAATGAGAGTAGTAATAAGAAGAGAGGTTTTTTGGTTATGGCGAGCAATAGACAATCAGGGGCAAGAGTTAGATATTTTATTGCAGAAGAGAAGGAATACTAAAGCTGCGCTTAGGTTTTTTAAAAAGCTACTGAAGAGGCATAATTTTATACCAAAAATAATAGTAACTGATAAATTAAGAAGTTACGGATCGGCAAAGAAATCAATACTTAAATCTAGTGAGCACAGGAAGCATAAGCGATTAAATAACTTAATAGAAAACTCTCATCAACCTACTAGGCAGAGAGAGCGTCAAATGAGAAAATTTAAGGATCCTGTACATACACAACGGTTCTTATCATCATGCAGTCAATTTTTAAATTTATTAAAAGTAAATAGATATAAGTTTAAAGCTTCAGAATATAAAAATAAAATGAGGCTTGCTTTTAAATTATTCAATGAGGCTGCTTCTCAACATTATTATGTATAATATATAGCAAAATGCTTACTTCTTACATATAACAAAATTATTACTCTAAGTTAAGTTGACGGTACCGGAAAAGTGCCTATTTTTGTTTCTTATAAGAGTAAAAGAAACATGGCGATCAATGGGACTAGAATGATGAATTTGGTTGTGCAAGAAACTCTAGTTCTTCTTGGGTTGAGGTTCTACCCAATATTTTGTTACGGTGAGGAAATCTGCCAAATTTATTAATTATGTTATAGTGTAGTTTAGCATATTTTAATGGTTCTTCTTGTTCTTTAAATAAATCTAAGCATAATTTTTGGTCAGTTAAGTTCTCACTATGCATTAGGGGAAGATATAAGAAGTGTTGGTATTCCTTTTTAGATAATTTATTATTTAAACCATGGTTAATAGCATACTTTGTAAAGTATAGTGCTTTTTCATCTGTTGCAAAAGCTGTAGGTTTATCTCTAAACATGTTTCTTGGAAATTGATCTAGTATAATAATTAAGGCTAATAATCCTTCTGGGGTATTTTTCCAATGATCAAGATTACCTGAAGCTGCCTGTTGGTAAACGTTGTGGAATTTATTTTTTATTAAAGCATCAAACTTCTTGTTTTTAGCAAACCATAAAGGTTGATTTTCTTTAGAAAACCAAAAATCAATAATATTTGCAGGTGAGATGTTATAAGGTGTATTTTTTTTCATGACATAGTTTTCTAAGTTAATTTGATTGAAAACAAATAATATAATTAAGCAGGGGAGGTTTATAATCAATCTGTGCACCCATATAATTATCAATAATGTCTTTAAGTTAACCTAATTTGCTGTAATTTGAAATACATTATATGTATGTTTTACTTTTTTCAAAGCTATCTAATAGCTTTACTCCAGGTTCCTTTAAAGTACCATCTCCATTAAATAGTAGTAAATTGTAGCTTTTGTAATTCCCAATCTTTTAGGGTTCTGTCGCATCTGTATTTAAGGAATAATGGAAAGAATGGATTGCATTAGAAATGTCTTCACGCAAATCTACTGCTCAAAGGCGTATAGATGAATTGTTATATAAATTAGTTCCTAATGACACTGTAATTGCTTCTGAGCTATCGCGCTTAGGTCGTTCTATCAAAGAAACATTAAATACCATTGAAGCAATTATACATGATAAACAATCCAGGCTTATTCTTATCACACAAAACTTAGATCTAAACCCTAAAGATACAAATAATACTACCAATAAGGTACTAATTACAATATTCTCTATGATGGCAGAATTGGAACGTGACTTTATATCAGAGCGTACAAAAGAAGTCTTAAATGCCAGGGTTGCAAGAGGTATTAAACTTGGTAAACCCAAGGGGACATTACAAAATTCAATGTATGATGCTGATCAGGAGAAAATCTTTCATTTATATAAGCTTGGGGTGCCGTTGCGAAAAATTATTTCTACTCATATTGGATATGGAAAATATTGCTTACTTAAAGGATATATTGGAAAAAAATACCCGGAAGTCTCGTGATTACTAGCATCACAACATATAACTGGAAAAAACGAGGGTTAAAGGGCAGAACCCCATTATCTGAAATATCTGACTTTTCTTCTTTTAATGATGCAAGGCAATTAGCAGCCTATGCCGGACTTACTCCCAAACAAAGAACTTCCAACACTTCATTGAGGGGTAGAGCAAGATTATCTAAAATGGGCTCCTCTAATTTAAGAAAAGCTTTATATTTCCCTGCTATATCAGCTAAGTCTCATAACCCTTTAATGAAAGAGTTTGCTTGTAGATTAAAAAGCAAGAGTAAAAATACCATGGTTATTATAGGAGCAATTATGAGAAAATTGCTCCATATAATATTTGGCATTATTAGGCATAAAACTAAATTTGGCCCACAAATGTTACAAGTACCTTAGATTAACCAATTGTAAAAATATGTAATATACAATAGTTAAGCGCCATAGCGAGCGCGCAAACTAATATAGCGCTGTAGCGAGCTTAGCGCCCTTTACAATTCTATACTTGACTCCATACTCGGTATCACTACCCCATTACTGCTAATATTGTCATTTATTTATCTATTTTAATAAACATTCTATATATATTTTTATACTAAAATATGATATTTATACTTAAACTTATTAATAAAAAAATAAAAAGCAATTATATGAAAAGAAAAATTGAAGAAACATTACCTGCTTCTAATAAAGAATCAAGAATTGATGATACTCAAGTATTTGAGTATGAGATAGAGGATCCGATTCTTTTAAAAATTATAGAATGCGCCAGGAACCGCAATCATGAAGAGCTACAAAGGATACCTAACCTGGATATTAATAAAATGGATTATAAAATAGGATTAAGTGCGGTAGCAATATTAGCAAACAATGAAGAAGTAGAGGCAATTAAATTTTTAGAACCTTATGGTATTAATAAAAACTTGTTAGTATATGGGTTTGCCATGGGGGGACATGGCGAGCACATGAAGAAGTTGCTTAACCAAGGAACAAGTAAAGACTTCACCATAGCTGGAGCTGCTCGAGGTGGGCAAAAAGAGCTGGTGGAATGGTTACTAAGCCAAGGAGCAAGTAAAGACCACGCCGTAGCTGGAGCTGCTCATGGTAGACATAAAGAGCTCGTGGAATGGTTGCTAAGCCAAGGAGCAAGTAAAGGCCAGGCTGTATTCGGAGCTGCTCTAGGGGGACATAAAGAACTGGTGGAATGGTTACTAAGCCAAGGAGCAAGTAAAGACCACGCCGTAGCTGGAGCTG
>NZ_JSWE01000137.1 GCF_000815465.1 Candidatus Jidaibacter acanthamoeba
ATTAAGCTAGTATATAATATTAATATAAAAATATATAGGTCTAGTGATGTATAAGAGGCATAGGTACCAACGTAAAATAATAAGATATGTTAGTTATGTTATATCACAGGTATTCTTTAAGCTTGAGAGATATATCAGAAATATTGTTGTATAGGAATATTGAGGTAAGTCATGAAAGTATAAGAGAATGGAATAAGAAGTTTGGCTCAATAATAGCAAATAATATAGGTAAGAAGAGAAGTTATATTCCTGGTGATAAGTGGCATTTGGATGAAATGAGAGTAGTAATAAGAAGAGAGGTTTTTTGGTTATGGCGAGCAATAGACAATCAGGGGCAAGAGTTAGATATTTTATTGCAGAAGAGAAGGAATACTAAAGCTGCGCTTAGGTTTTTTAAAAAGCTACTGAAGAGGCATAATTTTATACCAAAAATAATAGTAACTGATAAATTAAGAAGTTACGGATCGGCAAAGAAATCAATACTTAAATCTAGTGAGCACAGGAAGCATAAGCGATTAAATAACTTAATAGAAAACTCTCATCAACCTACTAGGCAGAGAGAGCGTCAAATGAGAAAATTTAAGGATCCTGTACATACACAACGGTTCTTATCATCATGCAGTCAATTTTTAAATTTATTAAAAGTAAATAGATATAAGTTTAAAGCTTCAGAATATAAAAATAAAATGAGGCTTGCTTTTAAATTATTCAATGAGGCTGCTTCTCAACATTATTATGTATAATATATAGCAAAATGCTTACTTCTTACATATAACAAAATTATTACTCTAAGTTAAGTTGACGGTACCTGTTAAACTTATTATAAATCTAGAAATAAAATTTTTATAATATGCGAGTGCTCTACCATATAGCACTGTAGCGAGTGGAATATCAAAAAAAAATCTATTTTATCATATTGACTTTAAACACGGTATCACGGTTAATTCAATGGTCTCCTTTTAAGACCCTCTGCCCATTGATTTCTGCTCTTCTCTATTATCAGCTGGATTTCTAAAGTCACTAAATCTTGGTTTTTTAGCTACGGAACCCACCAATTTTTCTCCTATATCTCTTTGAGAGTTTACAGAAGGCTTTTCAGGTGATGAGTAATCCGATCCTTTTTCAACTCTAGGGTTTCTAGAACCATTTATAATTTCTGCAAAATCAAGTCGTCTCTTGGATCCCACTATATCCAATCTCTCAGATCTATCTGCCTTCCTTTTAGCTTCAACTTCCCTTTCAGCTGCTTTGCATTCTTTTATCTTATCAGAGTGTGAAGCTTGATATAACTTTCTTGCCGTATATCCTTCTATAGTAATATTAGGATCAGCACCCTGCTCAAGTAATAACTTATAACCCTCTACATGCCCACCATTTGCTGCCAAGTGTAAAGCAGTAAATCCG
>NZ_JSWE01000138.1 GCF_000815465.1 Candidatus Jidaibacter acanthamoeba
GATAAACTTAAAGTATGGGAAGAATATTATAATAAACAAAGATCACATAGCGCTTTACAAGGTAAAACACCTTGGGAAAGATATAAGGAGTTAGAAAACAAAATTCCCTCTTTAGATGAAATACAGGTGAATTATGAGCTAAATCAAGAAAGTTTTGTTATTCAAAACTACAAGTACGACCAAGCAATAAGAGCATTAAAGAAGAAGTAGCTAATATATTTAGGGGAAAAACAATATAAAAACTGAAATAATAGTTGAAGATTGGTAATGATGTCTATGAATCAGAGAGGCACATATTAATCAAGAGTTAATCTTATATTCCAATGGTAACTAGGTATATGAATCACACAATTTAACATATTTTATAGTTTGGCATTGTCAACGCAAATTAAAAATGTCGCCTTTTGTCCTAGATAGAAATGTCGTATTTTAAGTTTGTAGCTGATAATTTTTATTAGATTTTCTTCGTAATTGTACTTCATGTATAATGCCTAAATGACTTTTACTAGGGCAGCTTATACTGCGCTTAAATTCCTTTCCTTTTTGCATTTCTTTAATTATTACCATCATAGCATCTAAACGTTCATTAGGTACTGTTTTTCCTTGTTCTATAGGGGCTACCTTGTCATATAACCGACTAAATTTAATTTTTTTGCCATTATAATTTAAGCTAAGGCTGCCGTCAGAATATTCATGAAGCATAATTTTTTTACGCCGTAACTTTCTATTAGAAGCTATGTCTTCTATTAAATACATAACTCTATCATATTGAATGGTTAGATTATTTGTAACAGTGCGTTCCTGCTTGAAACATAAAGTTTCTTCAAGGCTTTCATGTTTTTGTAAAGGTCTATGCATATCTAAGGAATTAATAGGGAGTTTGCTAAAACGCTTATTATAGTCTTCTACAAATGTTGGAAGATAAGCATTACCTTCAGCTATAGTGGAAATATTGTTTAACCTTAGTTCCTTTACTAAACGGTCTTGCAAAGTTTTATTAGCGCGCTCAACACGTCCTTTTGCTTGGCAAGTATTAGCACAAATAAGATCAATATTTAGCTCATATAAAGCCCTGCCGAATTGTGTCATTATTTGGTTTTTACTAGTAGTGGAATTAACTTTGAAAATACTTAATTTATCACTATAAAAAGCTATTGGTTTACCATGCTTTTCTATATGTTGCTTAGTTGTTATACAATAACTATGAATTGATTCTGAAGGAGCAAAATGCAAACTTGTAAGTTTACTGCTAGCATCATCAATAAAGACGAGTAGGGTGCATTTATTTTCTCTATCCTCAAACCCAATAATGCCTTGAACCATCAATTTGTATAAGCTCCCCAAATCTTTCTCTTCGGTAACGAGGTTGATATGAACGTTTATGTAGTTTGTTTTTTGGTAGCCATATTTTACTCTCAATCATAAGCTTACGCACTGTTTCTACTGATAATTTTAAATCATGTTTTTCTAGTAGCTTCTCTGCTGTAAGGGTAGGTCCAAAATCAGCATAGTTTGCTTTTATCAGACTAATGGCATATTGCTTAATTGTATTAGGAATACAGCGATTGCTAGGCTTTCCTCGTTTTTTTGATATTATCCCTGATACTCCTAAAGTGTGATATGTTTTTAAAAGCCTTTGCACTTGTCGAGTGCTAATATTAAGTATTTGTGATGCTCTGATTTGTGTTAGTTCTCGGTTAAGTAACTTTTGCAATATCTCCAATCGGCTTATCTCTTTTATACTCATTGTGTATGTTCCTTCCATCTATAAACCTTGTATATTGACTTATAACTTCAATATATAAGGCGACATTTCTAATTTGTACAAACACGACATTATCATTTTAAGCTAACAAATAAAACTATGATAATATATTTTATGGAAAATAACGCTGATGTAAACCACTATTTATGCGCCAAATCCTATTTAAGCAATTACTTTCAAATTATAGATTCTATATTTGCAATCTTACAACTGTTAGCTAAACCATTATCTAGAGTAGCAATTTTGGCTTCAAGACGTAGGGCCAATTCAAGGTAAGCAGCATCATAGGATGTTAGACTATATTTAGTTGCAATCCGTGCTATTGTATGTAGAGATTCAGGACTAGAACAAAATTTATCAATATTAATAGGAAGAGTATTTAAGAGCTGCAAATACTCTTCATAATCACTTTTCTCGATACGTTGTTTTTTTAATGATGATATAAGGACATTATTGCATTCCAGATAAAATATAGCAGGAGCAAATACTTTATATACCTTGTTAGATATTTGATTGTAAATGTTATCTACTTTAAATTGTGTTTCATCCGGTAAAATCGATGACATAATAAATGAACAATCTATGACTAAATTCATTTTCTACCAAGATCTTTCATTTTAATAATATCATCTTTGGAGCCAAGTGGACTACGTTTTTTAAGTGCAGTAAATTTTTTAAATATGTCATCAGTTTTTTGGGAGTAATATTTAGCTACAGGTATAATAAAAGCCACTTCTTTCCCTCTGTTTGTTATACATAATTCTTCGCCTGCCTCAACTTCTTTAATTAACTCCGGTAAATGTGTTTTTGTTTTAAACATGCCAACTATTCTCATAAACCCTCCATTATCAATCTAGTTTATTTATCTAGTCTACTTTATTTAAATAATTAATGCAATATTATATTTTTATATTTTAGCAACTCCCGCTAATATATTTGTTAAAGATAGGGAAATAAAGACAGGACAGATTTAGGATAGGATAGCATAACATCATTATCATATTTTTTTGCTTACTACTTTTTCTTTATTTCAGCTTATCAATTTCTCCACGAGCAAGTTCTGTAATTTTCATAATTTCTTCTATAGGCATTCCATATTGTAGCATTTTTCTAGCTATAGATATTTTTTTCTTCTATCCACTTATTTCTCTAAGCCATCCTTCCTATTTTCTACTATTCTTACCAATATTTCTTGGTATATTCTACTTTGGAACTTAAATCCTAATTCCTCATAGCTATTAATTAATAAGGTCAATGGTATTTCAGCACCTTGTTGTTTAATCTTCATAACTTCTATTGCAAAATCCTTTAATATTTCTTTTGCTTTATTTACTTCTCCATGCTCTTTATGTACTTTCACTAATAAATTATAAGCTAGAACATTCGGGCTTATTATTATATTATCGTGTTTATTTAATATGCTTTGTAATATCTCAATTACTGTTAATTTTTCTAGTTGGCTATATGCTAATTCTGAATTATCATTTCGTATTTCGATTGCTTTATTCAATAGCTTTTCTATTTTTATATACTCTTCTTGATTAGTAGTACTATGATATTTAACTAAAAACATTGCATATTCTGTATATAAAGCAGCATTTATAGGCTCCTCGGATTCCATGTTTAATATCGACTCAAACAGTGTTTTTGCTTTACTTAAATGCTCTTTATACTTATCAGGTTTATTTCTTTTTTTAAGATCTATTGCCATAACGTGATAAATGCACGCTAAGTTGTGTTTTACTATTTTTGATTGAGGCAAAAGCTTTTCACTTAGCACTTCATAACAAGCTACTGCTAAAATTATTTCTCCATCATTAAGAAACTTCGTGCCTAAGATATTAATTACTTGCTCTAAGTTATCAGATTCTACACCTAAAGTATTGTATAAAGATACCGCTTCGTATTTCTCATTAGCTAAAAATAATTGATTCGCTAACCCTATAGTACTTTTTTGTAATGTTTTGAATACAATTTGTGTATTTGTATTTGATAATAACTGTAAATCTTCATATATTTTCAGTGATTGGATAGTAGCATTATATGCTTCTTTGTATCTTCCCAACTTTATTAATGTCATACCTATATTATTTAAAGATTCAGCAATATCAGGATGCATATTCTCTTTGTATATCTCTCTCCTTATTCCAAGACTATCTTGGTATTCTTTTAAAGCTTCTTCATATTCACCAAGACAATATTTAATTCCCCCTATATTATTTATTAAAGTTGCAATTTGGAAATTATTCTTTTTATATACTCTCCTCATTATTTTTAGACTTTCTTTATAGTACTCGGCTGCTTCTTTGACTCGTCTCAACATTAGTAATGTATTTCCAATATTACATAGTGATTCAGCAATTACAGTATGATTTCCTTTATATATCCTTCTACTAATCTCCAAACTTTCTTGATGGTTCGCTAATGCTTTATCGTATTGTGCTAATATACCAAAAACACTTCCAATATTATTTAAACTTTTAGCTATGCTATGGTGATCCCCTTTATAAATAGTGCGCTCAATTTCTAAGCACTCATCATAACATTTTAATGCTCCCTCATAATTATTTAGTTTAACCAGTACTTCACCTATATTACCTAACGATTCAGCAATCCTTGGATGCATGTTTGGATATATCTCCTTCCTTATCATTAAGCTGTGCTCAAACTTTTCTAGTGCTGTATTATATTTGCCTAAGCTTAATAATACACTCCCTATATTATTTAATGAGCCTGCGACATCAGGATGTTTTATTTCTTTATATATACCTTTTCTTATTTCTAACGCCTCTTCATATGCTTTTAAAGCTTCTTCATACATACTTAATTCTCTGTATATTGAACCAATATTATCTAATGAGATTGCAATATCGTTATGTTTTTTATCGTTATGTATTTTTTTTCTTATTTTATAACTTTTCTGGAATATTTCCAACGCTTCATTATACCTACTTAGTTCTTGAAGTATCATACCTTTATTATCCAGTGTAACTGCTAAGTAAGGATTATCTTTATTAAAAACATTAAGGGATATTGTCTGACTTTCTTCTTGATGTTCTAGTGCTTCTTCATACCTTCCTAGTTTTCTTAATATGTTAGTGATATTATTTAGCGCATATATAACTGCATAGTGTTTATTCTGATATATTTTCCTTGATATCTTCAACCCTTCTTGATAATACAGTAATGCTTCTTCATATTTTGCTAGGCTTTCCAAAGTAGCTCCTAGATTATTCATTAAAGCTGCAATAGTAGGATGTTCTCCTTTATATATTCTCATTAACATACCAAGGCTTTTTTGATAATTATCATATGCTTCTGTATATTCACCTAAATTTTCACAAATACTTGCAAAGTTACTTAATGAGGCCGCGATATCAATATGATCGATTCTTTCTTCATAAATCTCCTGCCTTATTTTTAAGCTCTCTCTAAAATATTGTTTAGCTTGAAATAACTTTCCTAGTTCAATTAAAATTCCGCCCTTTAAGTTTAATGTATTAGCTATATGTAAATTATTAACACCATATATTCCTTTACCTATTTTTAAACATTCTTCACATTTTACTAAGGCTTCTTTATACCTTCCTAAATTATATAGAGCAGCTACTATTCCTGATAATATTGTAGAAATAACATGGTTATCTGTTTCCTGCCCTTTGCTATTTTCTCTTTCATACATTTCCATGTATAATCCATATGCTTCATTATTTTTACCAGTTTTAAAATAAAGTTCACCCAATATGCTTTTAATATAGAAATACTCTTCTTCAGTATTACAATCCACATTCTCTAATTCTTTTATCGCGTCATGGTATTTTAAAAACCTTTTAAATATAAATCCTTTGGTAAAAGATTCTTCCATATAAATACCAAATTCATTAAGCCTATCATTTAATAAGATTGTGCTATCTATATTACGAAGGATATGGCTTAAAGGTAGAGTTATATAATAATATTTATAAAGTATTTCTAGATTTTTTATATAAAATATTTTTTCTGTTGCTGCTTCTTTAAATCCTTCAATTTGCAATTCATATCTTATTAATGCAGATAAATCCTCTCTTTGGCTATTATTATGGGCATAGGCTCTCAGTCTTAGTTCAGTGGCTATACTAAGTGCTATTTGCATGCTTTCTGAATTAAATATACTTATCCCTTTACTTTCTTTCTTAGCAAGTGATTCGATAGCTTCCCATGCATTTCTTCCATTACCACCTAAAATATCTACTAACGCAACTGCTATCCTATCCGGGAACCTATATATCTCTTTTTTTACATTTAATATCTGGCCTTCTTTTTCAAGATTAAATACTTGGCTAAACGGATTCAATTTTAAGTTATCTTGTTTGAGTATCTCAAATGATCTCTCTCTTATTTTTTCACTACATTCTACTAGCTTATTTTGATAGTTCTCTATTAACTCAGTACTACCTAATATTTGCACTATATGCCATAGTGCTTGTACCAACTCCTTATCCTCTTTCCACCATTTTTCTTTTTCTTGAAATTTAATTAACTCTCCTACTGTACCTATCAATTCAAATGTATCACACTCTATTATTTCTTGCCTTCCTCCGTGTTCTTTAGTTTGCGCTTTCCTATATCCATTCTCTCTTCCTAATGGTGACTTACATGCATGCCACTGTGATCCGTCAAAACTAAATCCTCTCCTACTTACCCTATCATAAAACCAATTATGCTCCCCGTCTGTACCATCACTTAGCTTAAAGTTGTTCAACTCTTTAATTCCAGGTACAGTAAGCAGAGACTCTCCAAAACATATGAGCTTTATATACATTATTACTGTTAAATTCCTAAAGTACTCTTTCACCTTATTCTCTTCTCTCTCTAGTCCTTCTTCTATTAATATTCCCCATTCCATATCTGACCATGGGGTCATAGTGCCTAGTGCCATAGAGCCCATACCAAATATTGCATATTCTACTTCCCTTTCTTCCCCTGTTCTTTTATCTATTACTTTTGGCAATCCTCCTAATTCTTTTATACAGTCGTTCAGTAATTGTTTGATTAACCCATTACCCCCTATGAAATATTCTCTTATCTCTCCGTATATTCTCTCTACTTCCTTTGCCCTTTTTTCTAGTCCTTCTTCAAATTCCTCTATTTTCTTTAATTCCCCTTTAGCCCATTCCCTATGCTCTTCTAATTTAGTTTTATATTCTCTTGTTTTCCTTAAGCTTGCTTCTCCGCTATATTCTTTAGATACTACTTTACCATTGCTGTATTGCTTTATAAATTCCTCTTCTACCAATCCTATTTTATTCTCTACTTCCTTCTTCCGACCTTCTTTATCAATTCCATCAGGTAATCTATCTATTATGTTAAGCATGTATTGATATATACCTACAGCATTAGGGTAATCTAATCTATTTTCTCCTTTATAATATATATCTCCCAGTTTTAAAAATAGCTCATATTCCTGCTCATAATACTTACCTGCATTTATTTCATTGTTACATAGCTTTAACCCTTCTTTTATCTTTTTTAAGCAATCCTCTATATCTCCTACTTCGTATAGCTTATTTACTTCTTCTCTTATCCCTTCTATTTTTCTCAAAGTTTCATTTACATTTAGGAAAACTTTATCACCCAATTCTTCTTCATCTTCTTTACCTTCTCCTTTTCCTATATACTTTTCAATAAAATCTAAATTTATTTCCTCTTCTACCTTCTTAAAAAGTAATCCGTAACATTCCTCTAGCTCTTCTTCTATATATTCTCCTGTTTCTCCTAATGGTTTCTTCTGCTCTAGTATACTAAATAGCATCTCTATATATTCTGAAGGTAGCTCACTTATTTTCTTTCCTATGTTTGATTCATTTTCTACCAAACGGTCTACTCTGTTCTTGCTGCTTTGCCTTATACTTTCTTCTATTTCTTCTAACCTATCAGTATTTATTTCTATGCCTACTATCTCTCCACACTCTCTTATATGCCTAGCTCTTATCCCTACTACTTCCTCTTCATGCTTATTTTTACTAGTTGGACTTAAACTATATATATTTACCTCACTACCTGATGCTTCTGCATATACTTCATTCCTTATCTCTCTCCTACTGTAATCCCTTATATTACTGAATACTATTACACCACAATCATAGCTGTTCTCATAACTCTCTTGCTGGTCTATCTTCTTCTCGTATTCTTTAACTTTTATCTCTATTTCTTCAGCTCCTAGCTCTGTTCTTATTAATATTCTAATTTGCTCTTTTATTACTTCTAATAGTCTTTCCATCTCTTGTTTTGGAAAATGACCTACCCCATATGGATCATCATATAGTATACTACTTTCTCTATTATTATAATCTATCTCTATCCTTACGCTTCTCCAATGTAGCCCATATAATATAGGTAGCACTATAACTCTCGGCATAGATTGCCATCTATCATTGTTATACTCTTCTATTTCATGATTACCTGTTATTCTTGCTATATCATCTCTCAGATATTGATTAAAATTATCTGAATGGTACGGATCAGCTATAAATATGCCTTCTTCGTTCTCCCGGTGTGTAGTATATCTTTCTTCTTCTCTCCCTTCTATATCGATAGGACGTAACATACTTTTTCTTATTGCTACCAGCAGTCTAAATCCGTCAGTAACGCTATACCAATATCTTCTATCTCCCCCATGGTTAATAAGATTTCTATCATCCCCCGCTGCACTTAAATCTCTTAATTTTTTCCCGGTATTTTTACTATACTCTTCATCTTCCTTGGAAGCTGAACCTAAACTTTCTACAGCTCCTTCTTTCATTGTTTTAAATTGCGCTTCCCACTCTAATATATCCTCACATAGCTTTTTTGTTCTCTCAGTAACTTGATATCCTTTTTCATTATCTAATTGCTGAGTAACAAAGCTATATACTTCTTCTACTAGCTTTCTCCCTTTATACTTAGAAAAAGCTCCTCGTTCCTTCTTATATTCTTCTATAGCTGTGTTTAAATGATTATACAGTGTAGTATCCCACTTCTTATCTGAAGCCACACCTATATTAACTGATTTTATATACCACCTAAGCTCGCTATAATTCTCACCTATAAATAAGCTTGTAACTATTTTATGTAATAGTGTATTGATATTTTCTTCACCAGAAATATCTTGAACAGAGGCATCTGATTTATTTGAGGAAGTAACAGCACGCATATAGTTAACCTAATATTAAATATACATGCCTCTAAACATTGTTTTATAGTTTTTAAACAAGCAACTACTCTTTTACTAATACTAAAAGTTTATTCTTTACCTTAAATTATATATTTATTGCTAAAGTATGATTTCATATATGGTTTCCAGTATAGTTATTTCTTTAAAGTAATGTTTCTAATAAATATAAATAATATTAACTTTTGATTCTGATGCCATGTTTGAGCTAACAATGGAAAAATAAAAGATTAGAGAAAACGTATAAGTGTTTAGTTCATATAGAAGCTATCATAAATTACGTAACTTTCGTTATCATGCTTTTTCGCTTATTGCCTTATGCACTTTTAATATAAAATACCTACTTTATCTCTTTGATTTCTTTTACAGTCAAGCCGGTTAATTCTATTATCTCTTCGACAGGTATATTCTTAAATAACATCTTCTTTGCTATTTCTAATGTTTTATTCTTCTCTCCTTCAATAATGCCTTTCTCCATACCTTCAGCCATAGCTTCTTCCTTTACTTGTGCCTCTCTTGCCAATGCATCAAGATTTGCTTTAGTCACTTGCTCATATGCATTAAGCTCTTGGTCACTCCAATGATGACTTAGCAGCGCATCATAAGCTTTGCTGATCACATTATCACTACTTTTAATTAGCTTCTCTATGTTTTCGGGGTTTTTACTATGCTTGAAAAAATAACACCATTTCTCTTCATGCGTTTTTAAGTCTTCTACTCTATCTTTCTTAAATTTAGGTAATTCGATAAATGTGAAAGAAAAATCCTTTAAGTCATTTTCATAACTTGCCTTATCCAGTATCACATGCTCAGACTTATATCCTTCCTTATCCGGGAACATTACAAAGTCTACTATTGCTAAAAATATTACTTCCTTCAGACTCCCGTACTCTTCCCCACTATTCATTTGGTTGCTATATGCTTTCGCTGCATAATACTGTGCTCTCTTTTCAAATCCCCTTACTTTAGCAACTTGCATCTCAACTATATACTGTACTCCTGACTCATCAGTACATAACACATCAATTATACTTTGTTTTTTTACTGCTATCTCAGGTATTTGTACAGGGTTCAGAAAACTCACCTCCTTTATCTTCCCTTCCCCAGTTTTGCCTAGTATATCATTTAGGAAATGAACCACTATATCCTTATTTTTTTCACTTCCAAATATCTTCTTAAATGCTATATCATTCTTTGGATCCAGGTACTTTACAAACGGCATACTTCACCTCTTTTCTTCTTATGCATCATATTTTATACTAAACTCCACCTAAAGTCACTTAAATTGCTATTTAGACCAAGGGGATAGAGGGTATATAGCTTGTGATAACCGTAAGATTAAGGATTAACTTTTATAAGTCTGTATAATTTTCTTACTCCATCCTTTATATTACTTATTAATATATTCTATTCCTTGTTTTGTGCTTAAAACTCTTACTAATATTTCTTGATATATTTTCGCTTGAAATTCAAAACCTAGCTCTTTATAAGCTGTAATTAACAGGTTTAATGGCACTTCTGCTTCTTCTTGTTTAATACTCATTACATCGGTAGCAAATTCTTTTAATACTTTTGCTGCTTCCTCTTTTCTTTCATATAAATTATGAGCCTTAATTAATAGATAATAAATTAAAATATTAGGTACAACAGTTATACTATCACAACTATTTAGCAATTCTTGAAGTGGCTCTACTACAGTTAACTTTTCTACCTGGTCATATACTAAACTTGAACAGTCATTCTGTAGCTCTATTGCTTTATTTAATAATTCTTTTATCTTAGTATACTCTTCTCGATTATTGGCATTGTGGTATTTTATTAAAAACATTGCATATTCAATATAGATAGATAGATTTATTACTTCCTCTGATTCTAAGTTTAAAGCTAGATTAAATAGTAGTCTTGCTTTGTTTAAGCATTTTTTAGATTTTTCAATATTATTAACTTCCTTCAAAACCATAGCCTTCATATCATATGTATGAGCTAATTTATATTTTATCTCTCTCGAATTAGGTAATAACTTTTCATTTAATACTTTATAACAACTAAGGGCTAGATTTAAGTCATTCTTATTATATAAATAGTAGTCAGCAAATTCCCTTAGAGCTTGAGCTAAATTTTCTTCTTCTATCCCTATAGAGAAATAAAGTGGTAATGCTTCATCTCTATGGTCAAATAGTATCTTCTGATTAGCTAATGCTATTGTACATTTGACAGACGTCTCTGTAGCAATTTCCATATAATCATGCTCCGGAAGCACAATATTGCTTGATTGTTTTACAAAGTCTAAGGCCTCCTGGTAATGTCCTAAATTCCTTAAGTTATTACTAATGTTTAATAATAATACCCCATACATATTGATACCGACCTGTGGTGTATTTTCCAGAATATTAAGTGCTTCTAATTGTTTTTTTAATGCCTTTTTAAATTTCCATAAGTTTTGTAAAACTGTACTTAAATTATTTAGAGAATTAATATAGTAGAAATGCTCTTTACCTAATAGTTTTTTAAAAATACCTGAAGATTGGTTATAATATTCTAAAGCATTTTTATATTGTCCCATACGTTGCAATACTGTAGCAATATTGTTTAAGGAGATAGCATAAAGATGGTGCTCTTTCCCATATATGCTATCTAAAATCTCTGAAGATTGTTTATAGTGTTCTAAAGCATTCTCATATTCTCCAATACTGTGTAATATGGTAGCAGTATTGTTTAAACACGTAGCATAAGAGTGATTTTTACCACATTTATTTTGTATAATAGACAAAGCTTCATTACAATAATTTAGAGCCTTATAATGCTTACCTTGCATGTTAAGTACTAATGCAATAAGGCTTAATAATGTACCATAATCAGGATGATTTTTCCCGTAAGCATTTTCTCTAATACTTAAAGCTTCTTGATAATATTTTAAAGCTTGTTTATGCTCTCCAATATCCCGTAAAACTATTGCAATATTACATAATGAATCAGTATAATCAGGATGATTTTTTCCATATATATTTTTTCTAATACTTAAAGCATTATGATAATATTGAAGAGCTTTATTATAATCTCCTTGGTGATAAAATACTATAGCCATATTATTTGTAATATTAGCATATGCTTGATTATCCTTACCATATACTCTTTTTATAGTAACTAAACCTTGTTCGTAATATTTCAAGGCTTCTGCATATTGCCCTAACTCATTTAGCACTAATGCTATGTTATTTAATGATCCTACATAATCAGGATGGTCTTTACCATAAGTATTTCCTCTAATAACTAAAGCTTGTTTATGTAGTTTAAAAGCTTGTGTGAATTGCCCCATATCATATAACAATGCAGCCATATTGTTTAGAGAAATAGCATATTCAGGATGCTCTGGGTTATATATCTTCTTTTTAATATCTAAGATTAAATCAAAATACTTCAGAGCTTCTTTATATTTACCTAAATTATATAGGACTATAGCAATATTATTTAAATATGCAGTATAATCTTCAGGGTTTTCATTATTATAGATATCCTTTATAGCATCTAATACCTGCTTATGATACTTTAAAGCTTCTTTATTCTTCCCCTGTGCTACTAATACCGGAATTATATAGCTCCCTAAGATATTAATATAGATAGAATGCCGCATACCATAAATCCTCTCCACTATAAGTAAGCTCTGTTTATAGCATCTTAGAGCTTCTTCATACTTACCTTGCATATATAAAACATATCCAAGCTGAGTTAATACTAGAAAATTTTGAGGCTCTTCTTTAATTCCTTCCTTAAATGCGCTGAGTGCTTTCTCATATTGCAATGTTCTAAGATATATTATTCCTTTATATAAAAATTTATTACTATAAAATCCTTCATTATAAAAAAAGGTATTTTTGGCATTAACACTTATGGCATTTTGCTGAGTACAAAATTCTTCTACTATTTTATGTAATGGTATTGCAATATAATAGTATTTAAATAAGCTCCCTTTTTCTGTTAATTCTTCTGCCGGTAAGTTGAAATATTTTGTTAAATGATTTATTTCTTCGCTGTTGTTATGTTCTAATTGAAATAATAAAATTGAATCAAATTGTCCCCTGTTAGCGCAATAAGTTCGTAATCTAAGCATTGTTGCAAAACTAGTTGCAAACTTTAAATTATGTGGTGCATATTTCTTTTGCTCTATAGATCCAATCACATTTTTTTCATGCAACTTATCTACTGCGTCCCACGCACTTTCTGCTTCTATTCCAAAATTTAATGCTAAACTATATAAAAGCCTATCCGGTAATCTATATATTTCTTGTTTGACATCTAATAGCTTTCCTTCATCAGTACCTATTAGACTTGGTCTAAAATTATCAATATCCCCCTTATAGCTTATTGACTTAGGCTTGCCCGGGTTACTATTATAATTATATTCTGTAACACCTTCTTTTAATCTTTTTAGAGTTCTAACTTCATAATTTGGTATACCATTTTCATTTTTAATATTTAAGAAATTTGTTACTTTTTTTCTAAAATTAGCAAACAACTCTTTTTCCCCATAAATAAAGCAACTTGCTTCTAATATATATGGTAGATTCTTATCTACATGACTATACTTCTCATCTAAATATCTTGCCATCTTTCCAGTCGTCTGTATTAACTCATAAGGCTTGTCTTTCTCTATTCTACCTAATGGTGTCTTACCTCCTAAATCAAAGTTAAACCCTCTACATACAAAACTCTCTAAGTTAATACTATATTTACTGGTTGGTATTATAGTTTCTCCTAAACAAATTACCTTAAAATGTACTAAGTGGCTTAGGTTCTTGAAATAATTTTGAACCTTAGGATCACTGTTATGCTTGTATTCTTCATTTTCAGTAAGTATAGCAAACTCTAGATCTGAATATGGTGTAAACTGATTCAATGATAATGACCCTAGTCCTATGGCATTATATTTGCAAGGAGGCTCACCTATCACTTCCTCACACTCTTTAAATATTCTTGCTATAAAGCCTTTAACTTCTTTAGCTATATATTCAAATAATCCCCTGGATTCATTTATAAAGTATTCTTCTGATTCATATACTGATTCAGTTTCTTCTTTCTTTAATGAATCTTCATCTATCTCTTGTATTTTGTTTTCTGTATCCATCCTTAATTTCTTTAAGAAATCTCTATTAATTTCAGACTCATGTTTAACCAACCCAAGTCGGCTAGTAATTTCTCTATTCGTCGAAATATATACTAGTTCTCTAAGCTCTCTCCATATTATGTCTAACTGCTCAAATGCCTGAACTTTATAATTTTCTAGCTCTTGGTTAGTTTTAGCTTTTTGTTCCTCTTTTAGTCTTTCTACCATGCTTAATACATACTGGTAGAATACTGCTGCATCTGTATAATCTTCTGCTTTGTTGGATACTCTTCCTATATCTATATATAAATCGCCAAGCTCTTTATATGTTTTTATTAAGTTAGTACCTATTTCAAAACAAGGAGTTAAGGTATAGTCATATACTAATTTCCTTAACTCTGCTGCATATCTTTGCTCTATTATTAAATACTTATTAAGTTTCCCTGCCTTTGAAAATTCTTTTGATACTTGAGATAATTGTATAAGATCTTGAGCGGATAAGTATCTTATAATACGTAATGTAGCTTCCTGTGGGACTTGTAATATACTTTCAGTATAAACTTTACTTCTTATGTGTATTCTAGGTAAAATTGAGCTTAATACTGCTGCACATTCCGTATTGATCTGGTTCTGTAACCTACTTAGCTTAAATTCAGTAGTACTGCTCGTTAAGTTTTCTTTATCTCCTTCTTTCTTTGAAAATATCATAGTCGATAAGTCTATAGCTTGGCTTAGCTCATCTTCTCCAACCATACTTTCGCTATTTAGTTTATCTTTACCTTTTAGTGAAGCTTTTGTAATTTCTTCAATCTGCTTTTCTATATCTTCAAGTTCTCTTTCTGCCCTTGAACTATAATCTTTCCCATTCATTATTTTNAGTATTTCTTCTCTTCTAGCTTCTAATATCA
>NZ_JSWE01000139.1 GCF_000815465.1 Candidatus Jidaibacter acanthamoeba
AAATACTTTATTGAGAGACAATTTAATTTACCTACTCCTGCTTATATATTCTAAAAAACCTCCCTTAATTAAATAATTTCACTACCTACTATTAATTCTTTGCAACGCTACCTGCCCTCTGCTGGATCTATTATCAATTGGTTATTTTCTTGGCCTTTAAAGGCATTTACTAAATCGTTATTTTTATCAGTGCGGTTTTTCTTTAAATATTGCTCACTTTTCAGAAAGTCCCTTGCAATTTGGTTGATTATTCCATAGGTAATTAAAACATATGGTTGTTGATTGATATTATGATCTTTTAATATTCCTTTAATTGGGAGGTTTTCCATCTATCATAGTTTAACAAAACTTTTAAGGGTATTTCGTCAATGATATCTTCATCTAGCTTGATATATAACCCTCTCCCTCAGATTTTATTCTACTCTGACATATACTTTTAAAAGTAGATTCTCTATTATTTTTTCGGGGGTTTACCTTGAGCAACTGATGCATAATAGCTCATGACATTTCTTATTATTTTAACTTCTTCTCTAGCTTCCTCCTGGCCTGATTTTATACCTGCATGTATAGTATTGCTTGCGATTAATAACTGACCTTGAACTAGGCAAACTGCTACACAATCTTTATAACCAGTATCTAAAACTCTTGCTAATACATCTAGCCTTTTCTCTGATATTTCTGTATCATCAATATCTATTCTACCTTGGCGGTACACTCTTGGTTTTTTGGAAACTACTTTATCTTTACTCTTTTCTGAAGCTCTTTTCATAAATGTTTATATTTTCAAATATATTATTAAATAATAGCACTAAAAAGTTAACCAAAAGTTAATTTAATTTAAATTGATAGAAGATTCTAGATTATTATACTTAAACAAAAAATAAGAGAAGAGTTAAAATGAAAAAAAGGAAAGTAAGTTGGGAAAAAGATATTATTGATAATGAAGGTAATACTAAAAAAAACTAAAAACTATAGAGCTTTCTCCTTATGATTTAGGTTCTTCTCAACGAAATATGCCTTTTTATGTAAAAATTGAAGACAAGGAAATGATAGAAGCGCTATTTAATAAATGGGACAATGAACATAAATTAGGTAGAATTTTAGTAAAGTCAGATTATCTGCCCTTCAAATTAAGTCTTAGCAAAGGGAAGTATGGCTTCTTTTGTGATTTAGTTTCTGTTCTTCCAGAAAGACATAAAACATTGATGATTTTATATAACGATTACTCCATAGTTAAAAACTTCTTATCTTTAGCTATTCAAGATATAAATAAAGAAACTTATAATTCTGCCCAAACTAAAAAAGTACTTACTACTTTATTAGATATTAATATTAATCCTTTTCTTGTTCAAGAGATCATAGAAGATTATCTTAATGACCAAAAAAATCATGCTCCTAAAGCTGGAGAAATCTTACATGATGAATTACAAACTATTATATCTAGTAGAATTGATAAAACTCCTCCTAACCATAAAGAAAAAACATCTTATGGTGAAAAAAAAAGCAATAAAAGTTACCAAGCTAAAATTTTAAATGAAAGAACTGAGATAAGTAATTATACTGGTAAATCGTGATTCTAAATATTACTTTACTAATAATCTTAGCTAAGTCTTAAGGTAAAATATTACTTTTTATCTAAACATTTATTATATTAATAACATTACTCAAATAATTCATATAATATGATTTTGAGAATTTCTATCTAATTAATATATTTTTATTACCCCAATATAAACTTGATATGCTATTACAAAAAATTACTTATGTATATCTTTGATACGGAAAAAATTGTCCACTTAAAAAATAGATCGATAAAAGATATTAGGAAGCCCTGCAATTGCTAGCTTAGCGAAATATAATCGGAAAAATCGAGGTTTAAAGGTCAGAACCCCTACAACATAAGGTATTTTGTGATTAAATTTGACAACCTTAAATATTGATCACTCAGATAAAGATAAGTTGAATGAAAGGTATAATGAAAATATTGTGGATTTAAATCAACTTATTAAAGAAAATAAGGATAAGTCTCATACTATTCGACACTAAAGAATTTACTATAGAAAAAGTATATTAACTATAAAACAGCTAAACAAAAGCCCACAATTTATTTCTAAATCATGGGCTTTTATTTTCTATAAAATTAAGGGTAAATTGTTATTTAATTCTTAATTTAGAAACAACTTGCTTAACACCATCTTTGCTTTGTGCAATAGATTCTGCTCTTGCTTTCATATCACCATTCGGTACATCACCGGTAAGTACTACTACACCGTTAGATGTTTCAACATGAATGCTTAAACCGTTAATTGCACTATCAGCTAAGAAATCTCTTTTTATTGAAGCGGTGATTGCTGAGTCAGATACAGCAGTCTTTACAGGGTGTTTTACGCCGGTAATTTTTAATTTAGAATTAACTTTCTTAACACCGTCTCTGTTTTGTGCAATAGAAATTGCCCTATTTTTCATATCTTCGCTTGGAACGTTTCCGGTTAAGGTAACAACACCGTTTTTGGTTTCAACATGAATGCTTAAACCGTTAATGTCGCTATCAGCTAAAAATTCACTTTTAATTGAAGCAGTGATTGCTGAATCAGATATGGCAGTTTTTACTGGATGTTTCTCAGTTGTAATTTTCATTTTAGAAACAACTTTTTTAACTCCTTCTCTGCTTTGAGCGATAGATATAGCTCTATTTTTCATATCTTCGCTTGGAACGTTTCCGGTTAAGGTAACAACACCGTTAATGGTTTCAACGTGAATGCTTAAACCGTTGATTGTGCTATCAGCTAAGAATTCGCTTTTGATTGAAGTTGTGATTGCAGAATCCGGTACTAAGTTTTTAACGGTACTGCTATGATCTGTTGAGGTAGAAACTTTCGCATTAGCAATATTTGCTGTACCAAGTGCAACGATAGATGTAGCAATAGCTAGAGCTTTTAAATTCTTGATAATCATAAGTCCTCTTCAATTTAAATTAAAATATTATTATTTATGCTTGTAATGCATAAACTTAGTCTTGGATAGTCAGATTGTTTTTAACTTCTCTAACACCATCAGTGTCTTTAACAATGTTTATTGTTCTGTCCACTGCTTCTTGATTAGGCGCCTTACCGGATACGGTGACAACACCTTGATTGGTTTCAACACTGATATTATAGGCACTTGCAATGCTGTCGGCTGCAAGTTTTGCTTTTATTTTTGTTGTGATAGTTGTATCACTTATAGCATCGCCTACTTTGCTGGTAATATTGTCCATGTTATACTCCTTTCTATTAAATAGTTTTGTGTTTTAAAAATAAACCCTAATAAATTGGATAAATAATAACGATATTATCTGATAAGTAGAAAATCACAAAAATGATTTAAAATCAAATAAAAAATTCATATGAGGCAAAATTTTATTTACGTTTCAAGAATCGGAAGATGGATATGTTGTTATATATCAGTATGTTAGTATGGGTACACGGATGCTTGTTTTTTTTGAGTTTATCGTGAAAATAATGCGGGTTTTTCAAAAGCAAAGTATAAAAGTTTATAACAAAGAGCTATAATTTAAGTATAATTTTACCTTTATGAGTTCTGCTTTTTATCTTATTATGAGCAATTTCCACTTCTTCAAATTTATAAATACTGTCAATAATCGGAGTAATTTTTTTTGAATAAACAAAAGGCATTAATATGTCTTTAACATTTTGAATATATGTTTCTTTTATATTCTCTGGTTTTGATCTTAATGTGGTGCCGATAATATTGAGATTTTTCATTAAAACTGCCCCCATATTAATTTTAGCTTCGGAGCCGTCCATTACTGCTAAGCTGATTAACTTTCCATATTTGTTTAAGGATTTAATATTTTCCTGCAAATATTTACCGCCTAAAATATCAACAATAATGTCCGTGCCCCCATTTTCTTTAATAAGCGCTGAAAAATTATTAGTAGTATAGTTGAAACAAAAACTAGCACCAAGTTTTCGGCAGAAATCAAATTTATTTTCATTGCTTGTTGAGGTAAAAACTTTGCACCCCAGTGAAGCTGCCGCCTGAATAGCGAAAGAACCTATACCGCTTGAGCCGCCATGTATAAGTATATTTTTATTTGCTTTAATTCTACCGCAGTCAAATAACGCCATCCAGACGGTAGTCAAAGCTTCGGGAAGCGCAGCAGCTTGAATTAAATCAAAATCTTCTTCCAAAAAGATAACTTGACTTTTTTTTGCACATACATATTCACTATACCCTCCGCTCTCAAGAAGCGCGCAGACCTTCCGGTTCGTTCCTTCTATTATTCCCGCAATTTCCAGCCCCGGTACATTATCACCGTTTGGAGCCGGGTAAAGCCCTTCTCTTTGTAGGATATCAGCTCTATTTATTCCTATTGAACTCACTTTGATTAAAAGCTCGTTTTCTTTCGGAGTAGGTATATCGGTCAAAACTAATTTTATAGAGCCGTCACTTTGAATTTGAAATTGTTTCATATTATTACCACTCATAAAACTTAGTTTAATGTATCTTCCGGAGAGCGTTTAAAAATATTTAATTCATCAAATTGTTTTAATTCTTCCTGTTTTTCTTTTTCCAATTCTTGAAGTTTAAATCTATCAATTAGTATTTCATATTTGCGCTGCTCTTTAAAAACATCAACTATTTTATTATTAACTTGAGAAATCTCTTGTTTTACTAAGTTTATTTTTTCATTGATTTCAGCGGTTCTTAACTTTAATGATTTAAAGAAACCGGTATATTCTATGGTTGGATTAACACTTTGCGCAATGACATCCATCTCATTCTTTCTTTGGCTTTCAATATCCTTCAAAAGTGCTTCATAAGAATTCAACCGGTTTATTAATGCGGATTTTTCAAGCTGTAAATCTTCGATTTGCTTTTTATAAATCTTAATTACTCTTAAGAGTTGTTTAATATTCATTTTTTATTTTTTAAGTAAGCTTCAAGACTATTTAATCGTTCTAAAGTTCCTATGTCAAACCATTTAGAGGTTAGTTCCAAGCCGTAAAATTTATATTTAGTATAATCTTTTTCAGTAGATTTAAACAGTATCTCGTTCATAGGTAAACGCTGCACCTCATAACCGTTAAAAAATTCAGGTGAAACTATATAGCTGCCTATAAAGATAAATTTGTTTTTAGACTCTGATCTAACTAGCTTACCTGTCTCATTTAAGTTAAAATCTCCACTGTAAGAATAGTTGATATGCTGAAAATTTTTGAGTAAAAATAACCCGTCCATTATGTTAGGGTTCCAAGTTTTAACCAAATTTGAAAGAGGTGGGGTAAAGCTTTCTTTATCCAAAAAGATATCGGAATTTATAACTAAAAAAGGCTCATCTACTATATTTCTCATCGCATTTAAAATACCGCCTCCCGTCTCTAACAGCTCTTTTTCATGAGAAATTATAATTTCAATATCAGTAGCTCTATATTTTTCCAAATGGGTGTGAATTTGATCGGCAAGATAATGAGTATTAACTATTATTTTTCTGATTCCTACGCTATATAAATGACCAATTGCATAGTCGATAAGCGCCTTATCCCGGACTTTAATAAGTGGTTTCGGGGTGGTGAGAGTAAGAGGTTTTAACCTGTTTCCAAAGCCGGCGGCAAGTATCATTCCGACTTTTATTTTATTAGAATTCATATAGCTTATATTTTTCAAAAATTTCTTTTAAAGGTTCTAAAGTAGGGTGTTCCAGATTGTTTTTTATATGTTGCCAAACCCTTGGTAAATATTTTAAATATTTGTATTTATTATATTTTATATTAAGCCTGTGAAAAGCTCCAACTATTCTTAAATTTCTTTGTGCCCCCAAAATTGCGTATATAAGCTCTAAATCCGAGTGCTTCATATTTTGAAAAGAGGAAAAATACTGTGCTTTACAAGACTCAACTACTTTAGGACTTACATCTCTTCTTGCATCTTCGAGCAAAGAAACCAGGTCATATCCGGGCAAGCCCAGCACTGCATCCTGAAAGTCCAGCACGCCGACTTTGTGTGTGGTATTATTGTGTTTTATCCACATTAGGTTATCAGCATGGTAATCACGGAGAGTTAAAACTAATTTGTAATTTTTTAATAGTTTATATAATTCACTGAAGGTATTTAATATTTCTTTTGAAGCGTTTATTGCAGCTTTCGGCTCTAGTTTATGGTGAATATAAAATTCATTAAAAATTAATACTCCGGCATTTAAAAGTTTTTCATCTTGCAAGGGGAGAGAGATATCTACTTCAGCCTTTGCAATTTTAATTAATACATCGATTGCATGTGAATAGAGGAGTTGTTCCTGCTCAGAACTATTATCAATAAATTTTGTGTATGAATCATTTCCTAAATCCTCTAAAAGTAGCAAGCCCTGCTCAAGATTTTCCGCATAAACTACAGGTGCTTTTATCTCATGTTTAATGAGTAAATTTGCAACATTTAAAAAAGGAGTAACTGATTCAGGTTCTTGGCTTGAATCCATTAAAATATAACTTTTTTCAAGGGTAATTATTCTATAATAATGCCGTTTTGATGCGTCGGTATCTATTTTAATCAGCTTATATGTTTTAATGCCGTAATCATGCAGAAACTCTTCAAGTTTAATGCAAAAATCAATATCATCTATTATGTGATTTTCAACTTTAGTTATTTGATGTGTAAAAGGCATGCCTTAGTTCTTCCTCCTTTATTTCTCCGCTGAATTTTAATAAAACTCGGTTACTTTTGCTAACTATAAATGTTTCCGGAATTGCGGATATACCTAAATTTATAATTGTTTCTTCATCTGCATTAATTAAATCATAATAAGGGTTACCTTCTTTTTGCAACATTTTATCTATATTTTCTCTTTTATCCTGCCAAATAATTCCGATAATTTTTATTGCTTTTTCGTTGCTAAGCCTAATTAACTCATAATGATTTTGTTTACATGTCGTGCACCATGAAGAACAAACATGCAGTATGTATTTATTATTAGGATGAATAATCGGTTGATTGTTAATTGCTGATTTAAGTTTGGAAGCATCAAAATATAGGTTTTGAACAAGCTGTATATTGTCCGGCTTAGTGTTTATTGTTTTATAGCCAAGTAAAGCGACTAATAATATAAAAAAAGTGAGTGGAATATATTTACCCATTTTCATAATTTTCACTTAAATAAAAATTAAAAGATGCACAAAAATGCTTTACAAAAATTTGGTCAAATTCAGTGAAGCTTACATTAACCCCTAAATCACTTAAGGAGGTAACCCCGTATTCTTTTATTCCGCAAGGGATTATTCCGCTAAAGTTTGTTAATTTGGGGGAAATATTAAAAGCAATGCCGTGATAAGTCACCCAGCGTTTTACTCTAATCCCGATGGCAGCAATTTTATGGTCTATACCATCTTTTTTAGTCCATATCCCGATCAGCCCTTCTTTAAGGAAAGTGTTTATTCCGATTTCCTTAAAAGTAGTGATAGCTGAGTTTTCCAGTCTTTTTATGAACTCTCTAATATCAGGTTGAGTTTGAATTTGCTTTAAGTTAATCATAAGATAAACTATGCGTTGCCCGGGGTCATGATATGTGTATTTACCGCCTCTGCCGGATTGATATACCGGGAATTTTTCTTCTATTAAATCCTCCCTTTGTGCACCAGAACCTGCGGTATATATTGGTGGGTGCTGCAATAACCAAAGAGTCGAGTTTCTTTTTTGTTCGCTGATTTCCTGAGCTAAAAATTCCATTTTTGCTAATGCATCAGGATAGTTTATAAGAGTTTTAGAATAAATTTGATCAAGCGGGTAAGGCATAAATACTTATTCTTGTTTAATGCCGTATAACATATAATTTACGCTTATATCTTCAGATATAGACCACGCTTGGTATAGAGGATTATAACTTACCCCGACCGGGTCGCTATGTTTAATATTATTTTCAGCCAAGCGAGAAATAATATCTTCTGGAGCTAAAAATTTATTCCAGTCATGGGTGCCGACGGGCAGCCATCTTAAAACATACTCGGCACCGATTATAGCTAATAAATATGATTTTAAAGTCTTGTTTAGGGTGGAAATAAATATAAGCCCTCCGGGCTTTAAAACATTTAAAGAGGATTTTAAAAACGAATTAAGGTCAGCAACATGCTCAACCACTTCCATTGTAATTACTACATCAAATTTTTCATTCTCCTGCTCTAATTTTTCTATAGTTGTATGGAGAAAATTTATATTATCCGCTAGGTTATTTTTAATTTTGTGGGCATTAGCAATTTTTATATTTTTTTCCGTAACATCAATTCCAAGAATATCAGCACCGAGCTTTCCAAGCGGAACGGTAAGTAACCCGCCGCCGCAACCGATATCTAATATTTTCATGGAACTCAGAGGTTTGGCTTCTTTTTCAATAGCAAAGTGTTTAATAACTTTATCTCGTATATACTTGATTCTGATCGGATTTAACTGATGCAAAGGTTTGAATTTTCCACATTCATCCCACCACTCGTCAGCAATCCGAGAAAACTTATCTACTTCACTTTGGTCAATTGAAGGTGAGGTAAGGCTCATAAAGCTTCATGACCTTGAATAACATCTAATTTTAATTTTCCGAAAGCTTTTGCTTCAATTTGTCGAATTCTTTCACAGGATATACCGTATTTTTGACTAAGCACATCTAAAGTCGCAGGCTTATCTTGTAACATTCTTGCCCCGATTATATCCTGCTCGCGAGGAGTTAGCTTTTGCATTGCGTTAGTAAGTAATGCTTTTTTACGCCTTAAGTCATCATTTTCAAGTAAAGTAATTTCTTGATTAGGTGATGAATCCGGCAACATCTCAATAAGCTCTACGTCATCATCTTCATATACTTGTCTATTTAATGAAATTGTAGAATTGCTCATCATGCCGTTCATCTCAATCACATCTTTGCGATCAACATTTAATTCTTTTGCAATTACATCAACTTGACTGGTATCTCCATCTTGGGTTGAATGACTTAGTTTGTTTTTGATTCTGTTAAGGTTATAAAATAGCTTTTTTTTGGTTGCGGAAGTACCCATTTTAACTAAGCTCCAAGATTTCAGCACATAATCTTGTATATAAGCTTTTATCCACCAGATCGCATAGGTTGAAAATCGGTTTCCGTTATAAGGGTTATACTTTTTAACTGCATGCATTAATCCTAAATTGCCTTCCGATATAATATCAATAACCGGCAAGCCATAGCCACTAAACTTAATTGCAATTTTAGCAACAAGTCTTAAATGGCTGGTAACGAGAAAATGAGCCGCTTCCAGATCCTGAGACTCATGCCACTTAACGGCAAGGTCATATTCTTCTTTTTCACTGAGAATAGGAAATTTGGCTATTTGCTGAAGATACTTTGATAAACCGGTATCGGAATGAATTATAGGTAAAGCCATTAATGACATAAAATGTACCTCTTTAAAAACGTGCCCTTTTCCAAATGTTTTTTTATTTATCCGGAATTAGTGTAAATAATATCATTTAAATTAGTGAATGGCAAGTGGTGCTTACAATAGCTTTCTCTATAAATTTATAATAAATTTTTCTTCTTATGTGAGTACTTTACCCACTATCTTGTTTACCTCCGGAAGTAATTCTTCGTTAAACCATTTATTTTTTTTAATCCATGCATTGTTTCTCCAGCTCGGATGCGGCAAAACCAAATATTCAGGAAGATAATCCTTCCAGGCTTGTATAGTATCTCTCATAGTATTCTTTATTCTGCGTTTTAAGTAATAGTTTTGCGCATAAGAACCGATTAAAATAGTAAGCTCAATATTAGGCATTTGATCAATTAAGCTTTGATGCCATAATTTTGCACAATTTATATCGGGAGGGTTATCTCCCCCATGCTTATTAACACCTGTGTAATAAAAGCCGATAGGCATAATTGCTATTTTATCTTTGTTATAAAAAACTTCCCTCGAAAGGTTGAGCCAAGATCTTAAAGTGTCACCGGAGCGGTCATTCCAGGGTATACCGCTTTCTTGCGCCTTTCTCCCGGGAGCTTGCCCGATTATAAGTAGTTTCGCTTTAGGGCTTAGCTGTAATATCGGCTTATAACCGTTTTTCATTCCAGGAATTGAAGAAATATAATTTTCAATTTCTAAAATTATTTGAGCTATATCCATAACTTTTTGATCTCTTAAACAAATATATAGTACAATAAGATGCTTTAATAATATTAGAATTCTAAGAAAAATAAATGCTATTTTAAGGTTTTACAGTTAAAAATAATGATCAAATTATTTCTTGCTTGCTAAAAAAGGTTCTTTATGCGGTTGTGCATATATTTAATAAAGCTCTAATATAAAACTAAAAGATATGCTAAGTCAAAAATTAACTTTAACTGTTAAATTTGTTTAAGATAAAGTATAGTTACTTAATATTATTTTTAAAAAAGTTATTATATACAAATAATAGGGCAGTGTTGCAAAGAATGAAATTGAAGGAAGAAGGTATATATGTTTATAATATTCTTTAGAATATATAAGCAGGAGTAGGTAAATTAAATTGTCTCTCAATAAAGTATTT
>NZ_JSWE01000140.1 GCF_000815465.1 Candidatus Jidaibacter acanthamoeba
TTGTTGTTGAGCCAACAAACTTAAATCCTCTTTGTTTTAAGTCTTTACTAAAAGAATCAGATTGCTTAGTTGTTACAGGTACATCTTCTAACTTGATCCATTTATTGGTTATTCTTTCTCCATTGATAAACTGTAAACTATACTTGTAAAATGAGCCAAATTCTTCTTGTACTCTAATAAAAGCTTTAGCATTATTAATTGCAGCTTCAATTTTAAGCTTATTCCTTATTAGACCAGGATTTTTAAGTAAGTATTCAACTTGCTTTTCAGAAAAATTAGCTACCTCATTAGGTTCAAAATTATAAAATGCTTTTCTATAATTATCTCTCTTTTTTAATATGGTAAACCAGCTTAATCTGTAAGCCCAAAGTAGTAATGTCGTGTTTGTGCAAAATAGAAATGTCGCCTTTTATATTGAAGTTATAAGTCAATATAAAAGGTTTAGAGATGGAAGGAACATACACGATGAGCTTAAAAGAAATCAAGCGCTTAGAAATATTACAAAAGTTACTTAATCGAGAATTAACCCAAATTAAAGCATCAGAAATACTTAATATCAGCACTCGACAAGTACAAAGGCTTCTAAAAAAATATAATACCTTAGGAGTATCAGGGTTAATATCGAAGAAACGCGGAAAGCCTAGTAATTATAGTACTCCAAATACAATTAAACAATATGCCGTTAGCCTTATCAAAACAAATTATGCTGATTTTGGACCTACCCTTGCAACAGAAAAACTATTAGAAAAGCATGATTTAAGACTATCAGTAGAAACAGTGCGCAAATTAATGATTGAAGCTGAAATATGGGCGCCAAAAAATAAAATACACAAACGTTCTTACCAACCTCGTTACCGTAGAGAAAGATTTGGGGAGCTTATACAGATTGATGGTTCAAGACATTATTGGTTTGAAGGTAGAGGGCCAAAATGTACCTTACTTGTCTTTATTGATGATGCCACAAGTAAACTAACAAGCTTATATTTTGCACCTTCAGAATCAATCCATAGTTATTATATAGCAACTAAACAACATATAGAAAAGTATGGTAAACCAATAGCTTTAATTAACTTTAAAAATACTTAATCTATCTCTATAAAAAGTTATAGAGATAGATTAAGTATTTTTAAAGTTAATTATGCTACTACTAAAGAGCAAATAATGACCCAATTTGGTAGAGCTTTATACGAGCTAAATATTGATCTGATTTGCGCTAATACTTGCCAAGCAAAAGGTCGCATTGAGCGAGCTAATAAAACTTTACAAGATCGTTTAGTAAAAGAATTGAGGTTAAACAATATCTCTACTATTGCCGAAGCTAATACTTATCTACCAATATTTATAGAAGATTATAATAGGCGTTTTAGTAAGCCCCCTATCGATCTTTTAGACATACATAGACCTTTACAAACACATGAAAGTCTTGAAGAGACTTTGTGTTTTAAGCAGGAACGTACTGTTACAAATAATTTAACCATTCAGTACGATAGAGTTCTTTATTTAATTGAAGACATACCGCCTAATAGAAAGTTGCGTCGCAAGAAAATTATGCTTCATGAATATTCTGATGGTAGTATCAGCTTGAACTATGAGGGTAAAAAAATAAAATTCAACCAATTATATGATAGGGTAAACCTTATAGAACAAGGGAAAACAGTGCCTAATGAACGTTTGGACGCTATGATGACAATTATAAAAGAAATGCAAAAAGGAAAGGAATATAAGCGCAGCACAAGGTGCCCTAGTAAAAGACATTTAGGGCTAATACCTGAGGTAGATCGCCGAAGAAAACTACTTAAAAATAATGCTTTAAAAACTTAAAATACGACATTTCTATTTGGGACAAAAGGTGACATTTCTACTTCGCGTTGACACTTAATCCTGCTTGTGCACATTCGAGAATTAAGAACTCGAATAGAGTAATATCATCATTAACTAGCACTCCCCATTCTTGATCATGATAATCAATATAAATTGGATGCTTCTCACACCATGTGCATCTAGTTATTTTCATAAAACTTACCTAGTAAAAATATATGCTTTTATGGTCTCTCATTTAATTGTCAGATTGCTAGACTTTGATTTCGGGTTTTTTCATGTTTCATTACTTTTTCAATAAAGGAGACTCTTTTGTTAATCTTTCTTACTATTCCCTCAGAAGTATCCGATTTACTTTCTTCATTTACTTCCCTCTTGATGGCTTCAATTTTTTCTAACTGCTCTCTGTTATCCACATCCAATACAAAAGAAAATATATATACTGAAACTTCATTTGGAATTCCAAAGTTTTTTTCAAAAGAAGAATAAATATTTCTAGATACAAGATTTAAAGGACTTAATAATTTTGCAATCTTAAAATAATTACTTAAGCATGTATACGGAGAAATTTTATTTTCTAAATAGGGTGCTCCTCTTCTTATATCAGGAATTATTACATTATTTAGGAGTATACCCACTTTATCGAATGGAATTAAGGATATTAAAAAATTAAATACACCCATACTAAACCGATTTTTTAATGCACTATAAAAAGCTATATTATTACGTATATGAATCATCCTTTCTCTCATATCACGATCAGGAGTATACTCTACTAATATCTTTAATACATCTACTCTGTTATAATTAACAGCATAGATAAAAGGTTGTTCATTTTTAGCATGAATCATTGCATTTCTTTTTTCTTGATCTGGGGTGTAATCAATTAAAAGTTTTGCTTCTCTACCGCTATTATGTGCTGAACTAATGAATGCTTGGTCGTTATGTGCGTGAATTAGCTCATCCCTTATCTCTTGATTTGATATATTTTCAAGGATTAATTTCATCACATCAACCATGCCATATGTACTTGCATGTGAAAACCCTCTTTTATTCCTTGCATTTACCATCCTCCTTCTCTTCTCTTCATCAGGGGTAATTTTAAATAATAATTCTAAGGTTTTTATGTTGTGGAATGTAGCAGCATTAGTAAAGGCTTTATCTTCTTGTGCATGAATCATTTCCTCTTTTTTTTCTTGATCGGGAGTACACTCAAGCAAAAAATTTAATACTTCAACATTATTACGATCTGCAGCAGTGATAAAAGCTAGGTTATCTCTTCCATGAATCATCTCATTTTTTTTATCTGGATCAGAAACATTTGCAATTAAAAACTTTAAAACATTAACATGACCACGAAAGTATTGAATTGCTTCAATAAAAGGTTTGTTATTTTGTATATGAATCATTTCATCTTTTTCTTCCTGATTAGGAGTAAGATCCAATAAAAATTCTAATATCTCCACGTAATTATTCCTTGCAGCAATAATAAAAGGCTCATTATTATCCACATGAATCATAGCTTTTCTCCTAGCTTGATCAGGAGTATATTTTACAAGTAGCCTTAAAACTTTTATCAATCCTTTATCAGTTGCCTCAATGAAAGCTTTGTCATTATTAGCATGAATCATCTCGTCTCTTTTATTCAAATCTGTAGTGCTTTCTAGTATTATCTTCAGAATTTTTATAAGACCTTTGCTAATAGCTTCCTTAAAAATCGCATTATTATTAAGATCTATTATTGCATTTTTTGTTTCTTGATTATGAGTATGCCCTAATAAAAGTTTTAGCACTTTTGCTCTGCCATTGCTTGCTGCATCAATAAAGGCTTTATAATTACAAATATATATCATTTCATTTCTTTTTTCTTGATCAGGTGTATGCTCTATTATCAGTTTCAATACTTCCAGCCAGCTCTTACTAGCAGCATTAATGAAAGCTTTATTATGACGAGCATGAATCATTCTATCTCTCCTAACTGGATCAGGAGTAAGCTCTAACAGTAACTTTAGAACTTTAAGATGGTTATGGCTAGCAGCATAAAAGAAAGCCAAATCATTTTGATCATGGATCATTATTTCCCTTGCTTCTTGTTCGGGAATAAGTTCCAATAGTAGCTTTAATACTTCTATGTGACCATTACTAGCAGCATAAAAGAAAGCTAGATCACTTTGGTCATGGATCATTATCTCCTTTTCTTCTTGTTCGGACACTAATTCCAATAGTAGTTTTAGTACTTCTATATGGCCATTTTTAGCAGCAAGAATAAAAGCCCTGTTATGATGAGCACTAATCATCGCATATCTTTCATCCTCATCAGAAATATGCTCAAGTAGAAGCTTTAAAACCTCTATGTTACCTTCCCCAGCTGCTAAACAATAACCGGAATGTATTATCTTCTTTGTAAATTCAAAATTAGGTAAAGGAAGTAAATAACTAATTGCATCTATGTCTCCATTAATACATGCAGACTTAAACATTTGAATAATAACTTCTTCATTATTTTCTTCTTCAAGATTTAATTCTGGATAAGAAAAATTCAATTTTTCTATCATTGGTTTATTATTTAATTCTTCAATTCCCTGCTTCATACAATAACTCCTGTTTTTATTATTTTATTAAATTAAGGCATACCTAAGTTAGTAATTTTATATTTGATTGAGATTATTCTAAATTTCATCCTCCAATCTCTATTTGAACTACAATGCTACTGTTAACCTAATTTATGCTTATAACCTCTGATTACTTTTTAACTGTTGGTTTATTTGCTGCTCTGTTTGTTTAACCCAGCTGGTTATTGTTGATTTTATAGGGTTACAAGGTATAATTTTTGTTGCATTTTCACTAGGTTACAATCTCATCCATTGCTTCTCTCATCTCATTTGTAAACGTTGATAGTTGCTTCTTATAAACTTCTGCTAATAATTTATAATTAATGTTTCCTTTTAATCTGAAATATGAAGGTAGACATAAAGTAAGGCAAGCAACTTAATAATATTACTTCTACCTTACAGTGACGCCAGTTAAATTCTATGGGCTAGTACTTCCTCATATGTATAAATAATTAGTTACTTCCCTAGCTCTATTGCTATTCTTAATTTTTATTCCTTACAATACTACAATAAAACCTAGGTTATTAAATTTGTAATATTTATTCAATTAAGTACAATTAACATAAATTGCTTTTCACAATATTTATTATATAAGCAAACTTAACTAAATTTAGGATCCAGATGAGAGAGATTAGTAATGATTTATCCCTATTATTATCAATAAATAGAAATGCTCTAAACCATTTAATAGAAAAACGGGAGGCTAAAAAGAAAAGTGATTATAAAACACCATTATTAATTAAAACTATAAAGTCAAAAGATATAGAGGCTATTAAAGCTTTGTTAATTACAGGAACTGAACCAAACATAAAAGATAAGGACGGGAACACAGCATTACACCAAGCGTCAAAAATAGGTTGTGTCGAAATAATAAGTCTTCTTTTAAATAAGGGAGCAAGTTCAGAAATTAGAAATAATTTAGATGAAACAGCTTTAGAAATTGCAATTAAGAAAGGACATATTGATGCAGTCAAAATATTATTAGAAAATATATATGGTAAAAATTGGAGTTATGAATTAAGTAAAAAGAATTTCATAATTAAACCACCAATAATCATTGCAGTAGAAGCAGGCCAGAAAGAAATAGTAAAGATGCTACTGGAATCAGGAATAAGTATAAATACACAATACTTATGTGGAGATACAGTGTTACATAAGGCTGCGTTAACATGTAATAAACATATAGTAGAATTTTTACTACAAAATGGCGCAAATATTAGTATAAAAAATGACTTTGGTTATACACCATTACTTAGCATAATATTAAAGGGTGGTAGCGAAGATATTAAGACTCTACTCATTAATGCAGATATTAATTTAGATAAGCAAGATAAAAATGGTAATACGTCATTACATAGAGCAGCAAACATAGGCTCTATTGACCTAATAAAAGTATTTTCAAACAATTTAAAAAAAGTAGACTCTATTAACAAATGGGGTGAAACACCTTTAATGCTTGCCATAAAAGGGAGCCATATAGATGCAGCTATAGTATTACTGGAAATAGGAGCAGATCCACGCATACAAGACAATAATGGAGTTACTGCATTACACTTAGCAGTAAAAATAGGTCATACAGGAATTACAGAAAGACTTCTAAGTAAAAAAGTAAGAACGAATATAGTAAATAACTGGGGTGAGACAGCATTGATAATTGCCGCAGAAAACGAGCGAATTGAAATTATAGAATTATTGTTAAGAGCGGGTGAAGATCCAAACAACAAAAACCCTTCTGGCGCTACAGCATTGCATAGAGCTGCATTAAAAGGTAATAAAAGTATGGTAGAATTGCTTCTTTATTCAGGGGCAGATCCAAATATAAAAACATATTCTAAAAATACCCCTTTAATAATTGCCGTAGGAAAAGGCTATTTAGAAGTGGTAGAAATATTATTGGATATATCCATTAATGATTTAGACGCTTGTAATAGTGATGGTGACACAGCACTACACTTAGCATCAATGGGTGGTTATGAAGAGATTGTAGAACTACTTATAGATAAAGGAGCAAACCCAAACATTAAAAATAATTTAGATAAAACACCTTTAATAATTGCGCTGGAAAAAAAACAAATAAAGATAGTAGGTATATTATTAAAAAAACCTAGTATTGATTTAAACATAAAAAATAGTGCCGGTTATAGTTTACTACAATTAGCGATAATAATGGGTGATATACTTATTGCAGATAGTCTTTTAAATAAAGAGATAAACCCAAATTTACAAAATAAATGGGGCGAGACAGCCTTAATATCTGCAGTTAATAAAGGAGTAATAAAAATAATAAGTAAACTCTTAGAAGTAAATGCTGATGTAAATATGCAAGACAAGGATGGTAATACTGCTCTACATATATTAGTAAGATTAGGGAAAATAAAAAGTATAGATATTATAGAAAAATTTATAAGTTCAGGTGCAAATCTTTATATAAAAAATGATTTAAATGAAACTCCTTTAATGGTTGCAGTAAAAAGTGGTAATATACAGTTTGTAGAATTATTATTGAAAGTAAACATACCTATTGAGATAAAAGATATTGAATGTATAGAAGAAGTAGGCAATATTAACTGCGCAAGCAGCAAAGAATTAGTAAAAAAATTCTATCAGTTTAAAGAGCAGCAGAAAACAGAGCCCCCAATGCTGCGTTATATTGTAACCCAATGTTTTATTGATGGATTAAAAGGTAATATTCATTATAAAGCATTTGCAGATGTTTATATAGAGCAAAAAGCATTACTTTCTAAAAATATAGTAAATATAACAGATGAGCTTATAGAAGATGGTATACCTAGAAAAGATCACACAAAAAATATACCTTGTAATCCTACCCAATCAACAATGTCTTATTGGGTAAAACTAATAGAGCGACAAAAAAAACAACAAGTTATAGACCAAACAACTAAGAAATAAAAATATAAGGTTAGGAATAAGGTAGCATTACAAAGAATGAAATTGAAGGAAGAAGGTATATATGTTTATATATTCTGAAAAACCTCACTAAATTGAATACCTTCACTACCTACTATTAATTCTTTGCAACGCTACCCTATATTCTACCTTGGTACTATATTTTTAATTTTCAAACTGATAAACTTTGCTTTCGGGTTTCCTCATACTTCATTACTTTTTCAATAAAGGAGGCTCTTTTGTTAATCTTTCTTATTATTTCGTCAGCAGTCTCAGATTTACTTTCCTCATTTACTTCCGCCTTAATGGCTTCAATTTTTTTTAACTGATTCCTATCAGCTAAGCCTATAGCCGTAGAAAATATATATGAAGAAACCTCAATCGGAATTTCAAGCTCTTCTTCAAAATATAAAGAAAGGCTTTTACACGTAGAATTTAAAATACTTAATCTTTTTGCAATTTTAAAATATTTCTCTAAACACATATATGGCTGGATACTTTGCTTTGCTTGTTCATGAAGTTTTGGAACTATTTTATTATTTAAAAATTTACTTATTGATAAAGATGGAATTAGTGAAAGTAAGAATTCAAAACTCTGACTACAAAAGTTCGTTTGGCTAATAAAAGCCTTTTCATCTTGAGCAAAAATCATTTGATCCCTTTTTTCTTGATTGGGAGTATGCTCTAATAGTAGCTTTAATACTCTTATATGACCGTTCCTAGCAGCATAAATAAAACAATGGTCATTTCTAATATGGATCATTTCATCTCTTTTTTGTTGATCGGGAGTATGCTCTATCAGTAACTTTAATACTTCCATATGACTATACCAAGCACCATCAACAAAAGCTTGGTTATTTTGATCATGGATCATTTTATCTCTTTTTTCTTGATCAGGAGTATGCTCTATCAGTAACTTTAATACTCTTATATGACCACGCCAAGCAGCCTTAACAAAAGCTTGGTTATTTTGATCATGGATCATTTTATCTCTTTTTTCTTGATTGGTAATATGCTCTAATACTAAATTTAATACTTCCATATGGCCACCACTAGCAGCCTTAACAAAAGTTTGGTTATCTTTAGTATGGATCATTTTCTCTCTTTTTTGCTGATCGGGGGTATGCTCTAGTAATAACTTTAATACTTCCATATGGCCACCGCTAACAGCATTAACAAAAGCTTGGTTACTTCTAGCATGGATCATTTTATCTCTTTTTTCTTGATCAAGAGTATGCTCTAGTA
>NZ_JSWE01000141.1 GCF_000815465.1 Candidatus Jidaibacter acanthamoeba
ACAGTTATTAATTGAGTATGCTCTTGACCAAACAAAGAGAGAGGAGATGATTCATACTTATGAAAATTTAGGTTTTATAGAAGCCGTTAGATATAACCATGTAAAAATAGTTGAGCTATTACTAGAATCAACTCCTGATCAAAATAAAAAAGAGGAAATGATTCAAGCATGGGATAATCAGGTTTTTCTAGCAAATGCTCAGAGCGGTAGTGCAGAAATATTTGATTTAATACTCGAACATGTTTCCGATAACAAGAGAGATGAAATATTAAGTCATGCTAAAACAGATCTGGTCTTAACAACTGCTGCCAGTCATGGATATTCCAAACTATTAAACAAATTATTAGGACTTATTCCAGAACCAGAAAGAAGCGAAACTATCAATAATTATAAGCTTGAGCCTTATATGGACATGGAAAAACATTTTAGGGTTACCCAAGAGTTAGCCAATTTAAAATTAGTTTGTAAAGATGTCCAGCAACAATTGGAAACACAACTGCAAAATAGGAATAATATACCATGCGAACTCACCCGCTTGATTTTATCCTTTGCTACAGGTGCAGCAAGTGTGGATCATATGAAAAAAGTAAGTGATGTTATGAGCAAAGTAACTGAACAAGCTAAGTATTCACACTTTCCTATGACACAAGTAAAATTTCATAATAGAGGCAGTTTTGTACGTCAAATGATTGAGCAAAAGGTGGATTCCAATACACAACATTTGGGATTCTAAACATTATTCTAAAACACCAGGGTTTTTTACACTCCCCGGGATTACTTTAATTAATGCTGATATAATTATTTACCAAATAATTATACATATAGGATAAGAACCTCTATATGATCCATATTTAATCAACCAAATAAATTAATTACAAAATGCTGTGCATACCCTATATGATTGAATTTGTCCACCGCAATTAGTATGACAGTAATCTCTATTTTGTTCGCATCTCATTTTACAGTCGAAATCCGAGCACGATCTGGAATATATTGATAAATCATTAAAATCATGCGGGTCTTTAGTATTCTGTTTAATAATAGTTTCCGTATAGCGCTTAATATCTTCTACCGTCTGGCAGTTTGCTTTATCCTGCTCGCACCTGAAATAGCAATTGTTAAGTTCGGTTAAGCACTGGTTGGCACAGAACCTTCCGGTATCAGTTTGCGGAGGGATATAATTTTTTCTTGTTTCATATATTGACCCGCAAGCTGAAAGAGCAAACAATACCATGATATAAACTACTTGTTTCATTAGCGAGCAATCAAGTTTAATTTCTACATAATTTTATAATAATTTAACAACTATTACAATACTGAAGTTTTATTTTTAAAATTATAAAAGTTTTAAGCTTATTAAAGGTTTATAATAAATATTAATTATATTATAATAATATAAATAAGGGTTATTTCTAGTTATCATACTAAATAATAATTAAGTAGAACTGCAAAAGGGGGGAATTATGGTAAAAGGGAAGGTTACACTTGTAACGGGATCAACAAGTGGTATAGGGCTCGGTATTGCACATAAGCTTGCAGAAATGGGCTCAAATATTATGTTAAATGGGTTTGGTAATGCAGAAGATATTGAAAAGCTAAAAACTGCTTTATCAAAAGAATTCAATGTTAAGGTTGCTTACTCACCGGCAGATATGAGTAAACCGGAAGAAATTAGAGAGATGGTCAAACAAACCGAAGCTGAATTGGGCGGCTTGGATATACTGGTAAATAATGCTGGCATTCAATTTGTTGCCCCTATAGAAGAATTTCCTGATGATAAATGGGATGCTATTTTAGCCATAAATTTATCAAGTGCTTTTCATACAATTAAGGCTGCTCTACCCAGTATGAAAAAAAGAAATTTCGGAAGAATTATAAATATAGCTTCCACCCATGGCCTTGTTGCTTCAGCGAATAAGGGAGCATATGTTGCAGCTAAGCACGGCATAGTAGGCTTGACAAAGACAGTTGCTCTTGAAAATGCTACTCTAAATGTTACCTGTAATGCAATTTGCCCGGGATGGGTACATACCCCCCTCGTTCAAAAACAAATAGAAGATAGAGCTAAAAATGAAGGCATTACAATTGATGAAGCAACTCAAAATTTACTTAGTGAGAAACAACCTTCGCTAAGGTTCACTACAATTGAAGATATAGGAAACACGGTTCTATTTTTATGTAGTGAAACAGGAAGATCGATCACAGGAACAACACTCCCGGTTGATGGTGGCTGGACAGCACGCTAAAACAAGCTAAAATATAGGAAAAAAGATTATGGAGAAGAAACAAAAAATAGTTCATATGGCTTTACAAGGCGGAGGTGCTCATGGAGCTTTCGCCTGGGGAGTACTGGATAAGATACTTGAAGACGGACGTTTATCAATTGACGGTATGTGTGCAACAAGTGCGGGTTCTATGAATGCTGTAGTTTATGCATATGGTAAAATGAAAGGCGGCAGAGAGGGGGCGAGAGAAGCGCTCCATAATTTTTGGTATAATATTAGCCAATCAGTCGGATCACTTGCTCCTAAATTCCCGCCTTTTTTCAATGATATATTAAAAAAATGGACTTTTAATTTATTTGATGCAATGAGCCATGTAGTTTCTCCATATCAATTTAATCCTAACAATATAAATATTATTCGAGACGTGCTTGAAAGAACGGTTAATTTCGAAGAGATGAAATCATGTAATTGTACAAAACTGTTTATTAGTGCAACTAATGTCCGCACCGGTAAAGTCAAAGTATTTGATAACAAAGAACTATCCCTGGACGTAGTACTCGCTTCAGCATGCCTACCCTATCTGTTTCATTCAGTGAAAATAAAGGATGAATATTACTGGGACGGCGGATATATAGGAAATCCCGCAATTTTTCCTCTATTTTATGAAGGTACTACCAGAGATGTAATCATTATACATATCAACCCTATAGTTCGCAGTAAGCTTCCGACTGAAGCTAGTGAAATTATGAACCGCATTAATGAAATTACCTTTAATGCTTCTTTATTGCATGAGTTTAGAGCGATCGCTTTTGTTAATAAGCTAATTGAGGAAGGATGGATAAAAGATGAATATCAGCATAAACTACGCAATATTCTTATGCACTCAATACGCGCTGATGAAGCTTTGCATGATTTTGATATTTCTACTAAGTTTGATGCCAGCTGGGTATCATTAACCAATCTTCGTGATTTAGGGCGCATAGAGGCGAAAAATTGGTTAGAAAAGAATTTTGACAAAATAGGTAAAAAATCTTCAGTTAATCTTAAAAAAGAAATTCTTGAAAATGGTGATGATCATATCGGCTAAACTAAAGTTAAAATTATAAAAAACCGCTGCTAATTAAATTTTTAAGCTATAAGCCTTGCAAAGATTCATTCACTTATGGTATATATTATTTCACAAATATGCGGCTGTGGTGGAATTGGTAGACACGCAACGTTGAGGTCGTTGTTCCTGAAAGGGATTGAAAGTTCAAGTCTTTTCAGCCGCACCATTAGAGATTGTGCTTTTTATATATGATTCAAGATTTTGCATTAAGTGAAGCCGCAGCTAGAAGAATTCTTAAACTTAAAGAGTTAGAGGGGAACCCTAATTTAAAATTAAGAATAGGTGTTTTAGGTGGAGGTTGTTCGGGTTTTCAATATCAATTCGCACTTGATGCTACACCTTCACCACAAGATAGGATTTATTCTTTAAACGGTGCAGAAGTATTGGTTGATGATATGTCTTTAGAACTTTTAAAAGGTTCTATGCTGGATTTTGAAGAGGATTTAGGAAGTGCAAGTTTCGTAATAAAGAACCCTAATGCGACTGCAAAATGCGGTTGCGGTAATTCTTTTTCAATTTAATTATTTCGCTTCAATTAATCACTATTACTTTACCGGTTAATACTGAAAATATCTTAAAAAACAATTATTAAGAATATACTTAACATTTAACTTTAATGAATTTTTCTTGCAATATAGAATTAAATTACAAAAATAGACTTACATAACCACTTTTATTTTATTATAATTCATAAACATTTAAATATATTGGAAGGGTATATGCGCAGTTTAGATAGCAAGCAGGTGGAACAAGTTTTACAAAATTATTCTAAGCTTGAACCCATACAACTTTTATTGTCAGAACAATTTAACCATGTAGCAGGAAGAAAGCATGCTGACATAAATAAACTTTATTTATGTCATGCTACTCAATTTTTTCCTGAACAAGGTATTATTTATCCACGTTTAAATTTTCAATTTAATGAAAAAAATAGTTTATATTTTAATGAGCACTATTCTAGAAGTATTTCAATTCTTTTTAGTATATTAAGACCCTCTGTACATTTCTCGCTTAACTCCCTAGCAAACCCGCATGGTGAGCACTCCGGTTTTGGTGAAAACCCTTATATAATAATAGACCCTTTAGTTGCTTCAGCCCAGATTGTCGGCGGATATATTGAAGACATGTTTACCTTTGGATCATATACCTTAACTAATCAGGCTACTATATTAGTTCCTCATACAAGAAAAGAACTCATTCAAGAAAAAATACTAAATTTACCGAAAGGAGCAGTAATCAGTTATTATGATAATTACGAAGAAGCTATGAGACAATTTTTTGCAAAGAAAAATTCTGCTTATTTGGATACTCCTCAGATGCAAGATGATCCTGCTGAACCGATATTCTATGGAAAATTAGGGAGCGCATTTGTTTCAAGCCTTGAAATTAATAAACAAATTAGTAGAAGATTCTGTACTCATGATATAACTCCTTTTGCCCAAATTGAAAGTATTTTTGCCGGAAACAAGGTATATAATCAAGCTCCTTTTTTTGAAGCCTTAAGTACTCCTCAAGTAAATATCTCTACTCTTTTAAGCAGCTACCTTACATGCATTAAAAACAACTTTAGTCTTAATGCTGAGCAAAATAATTTTTTAGATAAATATAAATTAATTTTAGGAGAGCTTATATCTATAGCACGCGACTCTAACTCAATAAATGAACTGATTGAAAAAGTTAATTTTCATGAAGCCATTTTTATAAGTTATGACCATACTATCTCTTTGGATAAAATAATACCCGAACAACAAAGTGCTTTATTACTTTCCTCCATTACAAACCTTAAATTCAATGCTTATTACAGATATGGGTCAAACCGCACTTTAGTTGACGCTGCTTACTTAATAGATGACAGCATTAAAGAAGAGCAACTGTTAAGCCTGTTCTCAACAACCTTAACATTAGGATTTATTTTAGAAAACCATAACGGTAGATCATATATAGTACTAAAAGATATAAACTTAGAAAAAGTAGCTGACTCTATTAAAAGTAGATTCAATGATTATAAACAGCCTTATTTAAGCTTATAAAGAACTTAGTGTTGAAAAATAGAAACTTTTAAGTTTAGATTCCTCTTCCGGTAGCATTTTTGGTAGCTAAGCTTTCAGGAACGTCTAAGGATTTTGGTTTATAACTAAAAGTTTCTATTTTTTTTAACAGCTTTGGGTATTCCTTTGCTTCAAGATGAGCTCCGGCTATGGAAGCCTGAATTAAATTTTGAAATTCATTGCTTTCAAGTAATTCCTTGGTTAATTCATTTTTCCATTTTAGCTTACCATGCTCTATAGTTGTAATCTCAGCTATATGCTTTTTAAAAGTACTGTAAAGGCTTTCGTCTTGGAATATCTCTAGTAGTGAGGAGGATAATTTTTCAATAGTTTTGGTCTTCTGGAAAACCTTTAATAGCCTTAAGCTGTTTACTTGCAGAATGCTTTGCCTAGAATATTCCGTATGAAGTTTTTTTAAATTCGTAGGCAATGATTCTATTAGCTTTGCCCTTTCTTTAGTAAAATCTTCCGGCTGATTCAAGGTAGCATTGTTCGCGACATATAAACAAATCACTTCAATTAGTTCACCCTCTACATCGGGAGTAACCTCTCTATTTAAAGAGAATTTTTCAGGAATTGTTGTATAGTCCTGTTTTGCTTCAGGGTTAATGACTTGAGAAATATCTTTTAATATTCTCAAAACTTTTTGCTCATATCCAAGTTTGTTTTGAGGCTGTAATTTATTTAAATTAAACATATTACGTTTAAGCCAATCGTTTATTACTTCTTCAATTGCAATCTTTACTGAAGAAGAGGATTTCATTTTTTCGAGTATATTTTTTATTATCTGCTGCTCTTCTCGGCTTAATTCAAAATTTAATTTTACATCATGATATGGGCGCTCTCCTGCTTTAAGCAGGCTTTTTATAGACTTATCCACCTCATTAAAATCATAATCTTTTTCTTTAAGCACATTTAAGAAAACACCTAAAGATATATCCTGATCTATTCTTCTTTGGTGTAAACTTTTCTTTAGGCTTTCCAAATAATGTGTTAAGTCCTCTTCTCTTATCTCTTTTAAAGATTCAATCAGATCCTTAATAAGTTTTTTTCTTTTACCGCTTATATCATACCCGAAGAAATCTAGAGCACCCGGCTTATAAGTATTAATTTTAGTCGTTAAACTATTATATTTATTTGATTCTATGCTTTGCATAGCATTCCTGCTCGCTAATTTATAATTATACTATTCTATAAATAGTTAACAAATGGTTAACTAGAGATGTTTCGCAGGAATGTTTTTCTATGATGGGTTGTTATGCCTAATGTTTTAATTGCTTCAATATGTGATTTAGTTCCGTAACCTGAGTTTTTATCCCAACCATAGTGAGGGTAAGACATATGAAGGCCATTCATAATACCATCCCTAGTGACTTTAGCTAAAATTGAGGCGGCGGCGATAGATAACGACTTAGCATCCCCTCCGACTATCGTAAATATATTTTCGTGTTTTTTATAAGGAGAGATATTGCCGTCGATAAGAATATTATCAAATTTTATTTTTATCAATCCTATAGCTCGGCGCATTGCAAGCAGTGTCGCCTGTAAAATATTCAGCTCATCAATTTCATCAACGCTTGCCAGTGCTATTCCATATTCCGCATTTTCCTTTATTAAGCTAAAAAGTTTTTCCCGCTTAAGTTTTGAAAGTTTTTTAGAATCATTTACTTGGCCTAATAATGCAGGGTTGCGAATTATAACAGCCGCTGCGACCACCGGACCTGCTAACGGACCTCTACCCGCCTCATCAACTCCGGCTACCACTCCGCCTACCTGTTCCTCAATACTTAAATCCGGCATATAATTATCTTTTTAATATGAAATAATTTAACTATTCTATTTAAGCAACTATAAATTCTGCATAAATAACATTTGCGTTTATTAAGGGATATGTTTATTTTGCAGACATATGCTAGGCTCTTTTAAAATGATTATAATAAGGAAGTTTGAAGTATGAAGTTCTAAAAAGAATAAAATATATTTATATATGTTTAATATCTTTCTAAGCTTTAAGACCTATACAATTGCCTTAAAGAAAAAGGAGCCTGTTTACGCCTTAAAGTTATCTAGGTTAAAAATATATAATGCCCAGCACAAAAGAAATTAATAATAATTCAAATTCCAGCGTAATAAAGCTTAAGCACCTGGTTCAAGCTGATTTAGAAGAAGTTAATCAAATAATTTTAAATTATGCTAAAAGCGAAGTTACGGAACTAATACCTACTATTACTAATTATATTACCAACTCAGGCGGCAAAAGGATTAGACCTATATTAACTCTTGCTTGTGCGCATATGTTTGATATAAAAACTTCAAGGCATGTTTTGCTTGCTACCTCAGTAGAATTTATTCATACTGCAACCCTCCTGCATGATGATGTCATCGATGAAAGCAGCACACGAAGAGGAGTAGCAACGGCAAACCAATTATGGGGGAATAAGGCAAGTATCTTAGTCGGCGACTATCTGTTTAGCCAAGCTTTTAGATTAATGGTTGAAACTTCATCTATTCAGGCATTAAGAATACTCTCAAATGCTTCCGCCATTATTTCGGAAGGTGAGGTGTGGCAACTCTCAAATATTTCTAATATAAATATAACTAAAGAAGATTATTTTAAGTTAATACATTCCAAAACTGCACAATTATTTTCTGCGGCATGCGAGGTTGGAGCTGTCATTGCAGACGGTAAACCGGAGTATGCGGAAGCACTGGCACAATACGGTATGAATTTAGGTATGGCATTCCAAATTGTTGATGATGTATTAGATTACACGACCAATGACGAGCAATTCGGTAAAAAAGCCGGCGGGGATTTTAGAGAAGGCAAAGTCACCCTACCGTTCATCATTGCATTAAGTAATGCTGATGAAAGAGATAAGAAGTTTCTTGAAACCGTTATTACCTCTGAAAATAAAGATTCTATGTTTTTAGAATGTGTTAAAATTTTGAAAGCATATGATGCTTTTGATAAGGCTTTAAATGTAGCAAGGCAATTTGTCGAACAAGGCTTAGAAGCTCTAGAAATATGCCCTGATTCTGAGACTAAATTATTATTTAAAAATTTAATTATCGAGCTACTAAACAGAAGCCATTAATTTTCAATAATTACTATTTAGCTCACCTTGGCAGGCACTGAGCATATAATTTTTTCAATAATATTTCAGCTTATAATTTATAATATTAAAACGAATAAAGGGGGATTCGAGATGTGAGTAACTTATATTATTTTCGAACTTAATTGGTTATATTTACTTTTTTCTAAATTGATCTAAAGAAATTACATTATTTCCTTCAGTTTTCTTATCCCTTTTCTCTCTTTTTTCTCCCTTGGATTTAGATTTCAAGTTATGATTAATATTAGCTTGCTCATCCTCAAACTCTTCATCGTCAAGAAACTCAATATCCACCTCATCATAGTCGTATTCTATTTCTCTAAACTGTAAACCGAATTGTACGCTTGGGTCTGCAAAAGTAGTTACTGCCGAATAAGGAATATAGACGCACTCTTTATGACCGTTAAAGCTTAAAGTTACTCCAAAACCTTTACTATCAACTTTTAAGTCCTGATATTGGTATTGCAGTACTATTGTCATTTCTCTCGGATATTTTTCAAGCAAAGCTTTTGAGATTTTTACTGCAGGATGCTTAGTAATAAATGAAATAAAAAAATGATGTTCCCCGGGAAGCCCATTTTTTTCTACAACTTTTAAAACTTTGCATACAATAATATGCATTGCCTCATCTACAAGTTTCCCATAATCAATAATATTTCTGCTCATAAAAATTCTCTCTTACAATTCGATAAATTAACAAAAACTTTAACTCTAACTTTCGATAGCTGTATACAAAACCATCTCCCCTATACTATTTTTTATACTTAAAATGTTAACAAATGGTAAACAGAAATATTTTTTTTAAATATTTTATTCAGTAATTTCAAATGCGGTATAACCTTCAAGATTTTTTATACTTGGAAATTTAGTAACCTTTATATTAAAGGAATAATCTAAATAACAAGATTTAAGGTTATTGTAAATATAAAATGCTATATGCTCAATTAACTTAAATTCTTTATCTAAAAGTAAGGCATGCACTTTACTACATAATTGATCATAACAGATAACATCAGTTATATCATCACTCTCACACCCTAGCGGAAGCTCAGGGTAATGAAGTTTAATATCAACTAATAATTTCTGCGGAGCTGACCTTTCCTCTTCCCCTACTCCCACTTTAACTAATACAGCATAGCCGGAAACAATAACAGCACAGTTAAGCTTTTTATTTCCGCTTCTGTGCTGCATTGCTGTTTTATTTAATTTAATCAATTTATTATCTTGAATAGAATTCCACCACTAAATGCGGTTCCATTATAACCGGATATGGTACTTCGGAAAATTCCGGTACTTTAGAATAAGTAGCTTGGAATTTATGCTCATCTACCTGAATATACTCCGGCACTGATCTCTCACCGGATTGCATTGAGGTTTGTAAAATTAACAGTTGTTTTGAAGATTCTTTAACTTCAACTACATCACCGGGCTTTAACTTATAGCTTGGGATGTTAACTACTTTACCGTTAACAGTGATATGCTTATGGTTTACAAACTGTCTTGCTGCGAAAGGAGTAGGTGCGAACTTAGCACGATAAACTACTGCATCCAGCCTTGATTCAAGTAAACCGATTAGATTTTCACTGGTATCACCTTTTCTTCTTGCAGCTTCCTGGTAAATCTTTCTAAATTGCTTCTCGGTAATGTTACCGTAATACTTTCTAAGTTTTTGCTTAGCGTGAAGCTGCACACCGTAATCAGTAAGTTTACGATAGCCTAAAACTCCATGTGCGCCCGGAGGGAAATTTCTGGTATTAACCGGATCTTTCGCTCTACCCCATAGGTTAACTCCCAACCTACGGCTAACCCCAAACTTTCTATTTAATCTTTTTGACACGTGATTCCATTTATAAGTTTTCTCGTTCTTAAGTTGTTTTTTATACAAATTTGCATACTTTATGTCAACTAATATATAATTAATTTTGAGTGCATACGCCATGCTTTGATTAAGAATAAGCTAAACTTAGTGAAATAGGGTAGTAAAGGAATAAAACAATAACTAAAAAGATTAAAAGGCGCTATATGGTATTTTTTCAGTATTATAGTAACACCTTTTATCTTGTTTTAACTTAGATTAAGCAGCAAAAAGCTCCATGTCCAACTCAAAATAGCTTTCCGCACCTTCCATTAATTCGGCCTGTATTACAAGTATATCTTTTTTAATATTTTCCGTTGCGGAGGAGATTTGCAGCATTTGATCATATAGAGATTGATCCCTAAATTCAGCAAATAAAGGGTTATCAGCTTCATTTCCACTCATTAGCTCAAAAAATCCACTGTAATCCGAAAGATTATCTTTCACGCTTTCATCCCCATAAAGCTTACTAGCTATATCACTAATAACACCGCCCAGATCCTGGAATATGGTTTTATAAGTCGCACTATGTGCCCCGTAATCATTTTGTATAGTTTTTAACGCTGTTGCATACTGATATAAAACCAAGTTTTGCATTTTAGCAACATCACAATAAACATTACCTAAATTGATTACATCTTCATCTGTTATATAAAGCTTGCTTTTATCAACTTCGCCGTTTTCATTGTAGTTATAAAAAAATCTATATGGGCTCTGCACATAAAGCATATATGTTTTACAAAGATTATTTCCAAGCATATAATGCGCTTTATCAATTAGATAGTCAGTAAGAAGTAGGTTTTGCTCAACTATATCATTAGCTTTATTCATTATTTCACTAGCTTCCCGGGCTTTATCTTCTTCCAAAATATTAATTTTTGCTCCCGTATTGCCTGAGCCTGAATATTCCGCATTGTTATTAGGGAATTCGAAAGTTTCATCATTTTCTCTACCCTGCTTCAATTTTTCCGCTAATTTGCGGATAGCATCCATATTAGCTTGAAACTTAATATTGTAAACTTCTCTATTGTCTCTGCTTGACGAACCCATTTGCGATTGAATAGATAATATTTTTTGCGTAAAAATTAGCTCTAATATTTCAGATGTAATAAATTCTTTATCTTTAAGCTTCCATATATATTTATATATATCTTCATTAGAGTATAGTTGCTCTGCCTCATCCTTAGTAATAAAATGTTTTGTTGCTTCTTTTCCTTCAATATTGTTGAATATATTTTCATCATGAGCAAGATTAATTTTGTCCGGGTAAATGTCATTATAAGTGTAAGTGCTGATAAATTTGCTAAATTCATCAATATCTATATTATGTGAAGGGCTAAATTTAGCTAAATTTTCTTGTTTTGCTTCTTCTAATATATTTTCTATGGATATTTCTTTATAATTTAAATATTCTAAATCTAAAAACTCGATAGCCAGCTTCTCTTTAGCAACTTCTAAATCATGTTGCAAATTTTTAATATCCTTGCGAGCAAGTATTAAACTTTCCATACCACGCTTTATTTTTTCTATAGCAGGTTGGATTTCAGCGGCTGTAAATATTATATCTATACCACCACTAAATAAATAATTTATTGTAAGGCACGGAAGTGTTATATCCAGTTTTTCCTCTACATTTTTACCGATCATCACACTTAGCTGAAAGTTTCCATAGAATAAGACTTTATTATCATATGTACTTAATGCCACTCTATCAATTTCACGGCTATATTGCTTTAATTCCTGGTTTTTATAATATAGCAAAATAATGTTATTCGCTTCTATGGTATTGTCGTTTGCTTCTTTATATAGTGCTTTAACTATATCATATAAATGCCCTACTGTTTGCAAAGCATTTTCTAATATCCCCTCTCCGTACTCAATATCCGCTATGATTGCCTTAGACTTTATAAGTTCAATCATTTTATCCTTTGCTATAGGCGACTTCTTATTTAATAAATCATTTAAGTAATGCTTTGTATTCTCCATAAATTTCTTCCCTCTTATTAAGTTAACTTAATAAAAGTAGCGCAACTAATTTTAAAATAAAAGATTAATTTCTAGGTTAAACACCTGTTATACCCTTACTATTTTTGAACTTTTTAGAGCTACTTAACTCTTAATTTTGTTGCTATTTCAACACTTCACAAGCAGTTTTAATCCGTTTACAAGCTTCGATTAAAATGTTTTCGGAGGTTGCATAGGAAATTCTAAAAAAGTTCTCCATGCCGAATGCTGCACCCTGCACAACCGCTACAAGCGCATGTTCAAGTAAATATTCGGTGAAATCACAGCAGTTATTAATAACTTTGCCGCTCGGAGTGCGCTTTCCGACCAGTCCTTCACAGCTCGGGAACACATAAAATGCCCCGTTCGGGTTTTGACATTTTATGCCCGTAATTTCATTTAATAACTTCACAACCAAATCCCTTCTTTTTCTAAACAGTTCCGCATTCGGCTTTATAAAATCCTGAGAGCCATTTAATGCCTCGAGTGTTGCATATTGACTGATAGAACAAGGGTTTGAAGTGCTTTGCGATTGAATAATGGAAATTGCCTTTATCAAAGGTTCGGAACCTGCTGCATAACCTATGCGCCAACCGGTCATTGAATATGATTTAGAAACTCCGTTTACCGTTAATACTCTTTCTTTAAGTTTAGGCTCAACTTGGGCGATGGTATAAAACCTCTGACCATCAAACATAATATGCTCATATATATCATCGGAAATGATATTGACATGCGGGTATTTAAGTAACACTTGCGCTAAGGCTTTTAGTTCATCGGAAGTATAAGCAGATCCGGTTGGGTTACTCGGTGAATTAAGAATCAGCCACTTGGTTTTATTGGTAATCGCTTGTTCTAAAGCTTGCGGGGTAATCTTAAAATTATTCTCTACCGATGAATTAACTATCACGGGAATACCCTCGGCAAGCGCAACCATATCAGGATAGGATACCCAATAAGGCGCAGGTATAATCACTTCATCAAGCGGACTAAGGGTAGCAAGCAGTGCATTAAAGATTACCTGCTTTGCACCACAACCTACCGTTATTTGCTTAGTAGTGTATTCCAACTCGTTCTCATTTTTAAATTTTCTGCATATAGCCTGCTTAAGTTCTATAATGCCGTCTACTGCGGTATACTTAGTTTTCCCGTCATTTATCGCTTTAATCGCTGCATCTTTAATATTTTGCGGGGTATCGAAATCAGGCTCACCCGCTCCTAAACCGATTATATCCTTACCCATAGCTTTTAACTCCTGAGCTTTTGCAGTCACTGCAAGCGTCGGAGACGGTTTAATAAGTTTAAGTCTGGTAGCGAGAAATTCCGAAGAAGTAGCCATAATATTAACACCAATCAAGTTATTTAATATGAATTCTATATAAAACATATGTGTAATAAAATCTACCCACTTAAATAATCCATATTGATTTTTATTACTCAAAGAATTAAAGCTAACCTTAAATCTTTAATAAACGGAAAATTATGATTTTATGTATTGATGTAGGCAATACTCAAATACATTGCGGGGTATATAGTAACGAACAGCTTATAGCTGAAGCGAGACATGCTACAAATGATGGTATCACTTCCGACGCCTATGGCATCTTTTTGAAAGCTATTTTATATGAACAAAACATCAATTTAAAATATATAAAGCAAATTATAATTTCTTCTGTTGTTCCGGAGTTGGATTACCAAATTACTAATGCATGTATACGCTATCTAGCTCTCACTCCTATATTCTTAAATGTAGAGAATTATAAAAAAATAAAAAATTGTAAGCTCCCGGAAAGTTTAGGTGCCGACAGAGTGGCTAATTTTATTAGTGCAACTACCTTATTTCCGAATAAAAATTTAGTTATAGTTGATTTAGGTACTGCAACTACAGTTTGTGTAATCAGTAAAAACCACGAACTTTTAAGCGGGTCAATCATGCCCGGACTTAAAACATCGGCTAAGGCTTTAAACAGCACAACGGCAAAGCTCCCTTTAATAAAAATAGAAAAGATAGATATAGGAATTGTTGAAACTACCGTTGACAGTATACAAATCGGTTTATTTTACGGCCATTTAGGCGCAATTAAAGAGCTGACCGCCCGCTTTAAAAGTAAATTTTTTGCCAATGAGCAGTCAAGCGTAATTGCAACCGGTGGTTTTTCCGATATATATAAAGAAGAAAAGATTTTTGAGTATATTATCCCTGATTTAGTACTTAGAGGATTATATATTTATTCTCAATTAATTATTTCTTAATTGTAATGCTTAATCCTTCCTTAGTCGGTATAATAATACTTTCAAATTTTTCAGGATCACTGATTTTTCGGTTAAATTCCTGCATAGCTGCTTTAAGGTTTGGCGGGGCATTAATATCGTTATCATACATAGCTCCAAATAAAAATACATTATCCGCAACGATAAGCCCGCCTGATTTCAGTAAAGTGTAAGCAATATCCAAATATAACGGGTAACCTTGCTTATTGGCATCTATGAAAACCGCATCGAATGCTATGTCGCTTATATATTTCTCTATGTTGCTTGCATCATCGTTGATCAGCTCGATTTTATCTCTTTCTAAACTCGCTTCAAGGTTGCTTTTTGCAATATTATAATGCTCGGTTGATTTTTCTATACTGATTACCTTTCCCCCAGCCTCCAAGCTTCTTGCTAACCAAAGCGTGGAATAACCAACACATGTTCCGATTTCCAAAATATTTTTAGCTTTAATAAGCTTTAGTATTATATAGATTAACTTTCCTTCTTCAGCGCCGATTTGAATACCCTGCTTATCGGCAGGGGCGGATTGCCTAATCTTTATTAGCTCTTCATCTTCTTGAGCACATAGCGCTCTTATATATTTGATCATTGCCGAAGCTTCAAAGTCACGTGCCATTTTTATTTAAACATTAAATGATTTGCCGCAGCCGCAGGAGCCTTTTTCATTCGGGTTCACAAAAACAAAACCCGATTTAATTTTTTCATCTACATAATCTAAAGTAGTTCCTACTAAATATAAAACCGCTTTAGGATCTATAAAGATAGTTACTCCTTTTTCATTTATTTCTTCATCAAAGGCACTTTTCTCATTCGCATATTCAAAAGTGTAGGCAAGTCCGGAGCAGCCTCCCGACTTAACCCCTACTTTAATACCTGCACATGGCTTATCCCTCTTCTCGATAAGGTATTTCACTCTCTCGACCGCCTTATCAGTCAAAGTAATTACAGCCGGCCTCTGTTTGATGGAATTATTTTCACTACTTTGTGACATATTTTTACTCTTCTTCCAAATTTTATTTTTCTAAAGATTGTTTTAAATCAGTAATTGCAGCCTTAATAGCATCCTCTGCAAGTACCGAGCAGTGAATTTTTACCGGCGGCAATGATAATTCTTCCGCAATATCAACATTCTTTATTGTTAAAGCTTCATCCAAGGTTTTACCTTTGACTTTCTCCGTAACTAACGAGCTTGATGCTATAGCTGATAAACAACCGAAAGTTTTAAATTTAGCATCTTCGATTACTTTAGTTACAGGATTAACCTTAATCTGAAGTTTCATTACGTCTCCGCAACTCGGCGCACCGACTAACCCCGTACCGACGTTTTTTTCTTCCTTATCAAATGACCCCACATTTCTAGGGTTTTCATAGTGATCTATAACTTTTTTACTGTATGCCATAACCTTTTTCCTAAACTAACTTTTTTTCATATTCTTATATTTATCTTAGTGTCCCGCCCAATTAACTGATTTAAGATCAACACCTTCCTGCAGCATTTCCCATAACGGACTTAAATCCCTTAATTTCTGTACACTATTTTTTACACATTGTATTGCGTAATCTACTTCTTCTTCAGTGGTAAATCTGCCGATACCGAATCTTATTGAGGTATGCGCAAGTTCCTCATCTACCCCTAACGCTCTAAGCACGTAAGACGATTCAAGCGAAGCGGAAGTACACGCAGAGCCTGAAGAAACCGCTAAATCTTTAATTGCCCCGATCATTGATTCACCTTCAATACAGGAAAAACTGATATTTATATTCCCGGGTATCCTAGCTTTCGGATCACCGTTAATATAAACTTCCGGGATTTTCATTATCTCCTTCAAGAATTTATCCGCAAGTTTTTCAACTCTTTTGGTTTCTTCCGTCATCTCTTCACGTGCAATTTTTGCCGCGACCCCTAAACCGACGATAAGCGGAGTAGGAAGAGTCCCTGAGCGCATTCCTCTCTCTTGCCCGCCGCCGTTTATCATTGCCTCTATCCTTACTCTTGGTTTACGGCCGACAAATAATGCGCCTACCCCTTTAGGCCCGTAAATTTTATGGCCTGAAATACTCATCAGATCTATATTCATGGCGATTACATCAAGCGGAATTTTACCGAAAGCCTGTGCTGCATCAGTATGCAGAAAAACTCCCTTTTCTCTGCATATCTTCCCGATTTCCTCTATGGGCTGAATCACTCCTATTTCATTATTTACCGCCATTATAGAAACTATAACGGTTCTATCGGTAATAACTTCTTTTAATTTATTTAGATCAATTAAACCGTTCGGTTGAACCGGCAGATAAGTCACCTTAAATCCTTCCTGCTCCAAGTGTCTACAAGTATCTAAAACGCATTTATGTTCAGTTTGAACGGTAATGATGTGATCTCGCTGATCGCGATAAAATTTAGCTACGCCCTTAATCGCCAAGTTATTAGATTCGGTTGCGCCTGAAGTGAAAATAATTTCCTTTGCACTCGCATTTATTAGTTTTGCAACATCTTCCCTGGCTTGTTCGATAGCTTCCTCCGCCTCCCAACCGTATGAGTGACTTCTTGAATGAGGGTTACCGAATTTATGGGTAAAATATGGAAGCATTTCTTCCACTACTCTCGGGTCAGTCGGAGTAGTTGCCTGGTAATCCATATAAATCGGAAGTTTTAACTGAGTCATAATCTTCTCCTATGCTGCATCGGTTAATCTGGTTTTTAAATATAAATCCTGCCAAACTTTTATAAATTTTTTCACTTGCTCTAAAGTATTTTCTGCGCCCATACTCACGCGTATTGCACAACTCGCTTGCTTTTGCTCATATCCCATTGCCATATGTACATAAGGCACATCCACTCTTCCTGAAGAACAGGCAGCACCCGTACTCACCGCAAATCCGTTTAAGTCGAAATGAATTACCTGCGTTTCATTGTTCACACCCGGCATGGAGAAAGATGAAACATTCGGCACTCTTGCCGCATTCTTACCGAATATTATCGAATCTTCAGCTATCCGCATAATTTCTTCTTCTAAAAAATCTCTATATTTTTCCAGCTTAGTAAATGAAGCTATGATCTGTTTAATTTTGCTACATGCAACGCCAAGGCCATGAATCGCCGGAATATTTTGCGTTCCAGGCCGAAACCTAAATTCCTGCCCCCCTCCCTTTAATATAGAACTAAGCGGTAAATGTTTTTTAAATATCAAAGCACCGACTCCAATCGGTGCGCCGAATTTGTGGCCGCAAATTGTTACCATATCGGCATCAAGCTCAGCTATATTTATTCCGGCTTTACCGATATATTGCGATGCATCCGTATGCACTAATGCTTTATATTTTCGTGCAAGCTTTACTACTTCATGTATCGGCTGAATTACTCCGATTTCATTACTTGCCATAATTACTGAAATCAGTATCGATTTATCGGAAGTAGCCAAAATCCGTTCTAAAACATCTAATTTAATCACCCCGTTACCGCCCACTGGTATTAACCCTTCTCCCACCACTTTCAAAACCGCCGGGTGCTCAATTTGCGAGGTAATACAAGTGTATCCCTTCATTCCGTTAATAGCTAAGTTATTTGCTTCCGTTCCTGAGGCGGTAAAAACTATTTTATACTGATCTGTTACGCATAGAGCGCTAGCAACCTCATTCCTTGCATCCTCTAAAAGTTTTTTTGCATATCTGCCGTAAGAATGTACGGAGGAGGGGTTAAGCGGAAGATGAGCAATTTCTTCCATCGCTTCTCTTGCTTCTTTAAGAAGCAATGTAGTCGCGTTATGATCAAAATAAATTTTTTCGCTTAATGACATAATTATTCTTACGCACTCTTTTTGGTAATTCTTCCGTTACAAACATCTGCAAGTGACACTGAACTTAAAAAATTAGAAATTTGCGCTTCCAATTCCGCCCATAGTTCATGTGTTTCACATCTTTTACTATTTCTGGCACACCCGTTTAAACTTTTATTATTGCATCTGGTCATCCTAATTTGCTCTTCAACTGCAGCCATAATATCAAATATTTTAACTTCCGCCGGCACAGCCGCTAATTTATAACCACCTCCCGGCCCTTTAAAAGCTTTAACCAATCCTTCGCTTTTTAATTTAGCAAATATTTGCTCTAAATATGCAATATCAATACCCTGTCTTTCGGAAATCAAAGATAGCTTTTGCGGAAAGCCACCATCATTTATAGCTAAATCAACCATAGCCATAACTGCATATCTACCCTTTGTTGTTAAAAACATCTTCCCTCATCAATTCTTTACTTCTAAAATTCAAATGCTTTATTATAATATAAATATGATTTAATATAAAAACCCAATGTTTTACTTGGCTATTGTTAATGAAATATATAATGTATTTTCCTTATGTTTTCAACAATAACCTAATAAAATACTAAGAAATTTTTAAGGAGCACCTTGATGGTAAAAGAAATTATTTTTAACGGGCAAGCAGGGAAGATTGAAGGCAAATATCACCAAAACCCGGATCCGCAAGCTCCGATTGCACTCATACTGCACCCCCATCCGCTGCATGGCGGCACTATGAATAACAAGGTTGTTTACAATATGTTTTATACTTTTGTTAAGAATAACTTTTCCGTGCTTAGATTTAATTTTAGAGGGGTAGGCAAGTCAACCGGTATTTTTGATAACGGGGTTGGTGAGTTAATGGATGCCGCGGCTGCAATGGATTGGTTACAAACCCAAAATCCTGAAGCCTCCAGTTATTGGATCAGCGGTTTTTCTTTCGGTGCATGGATAGCTTTACAGCTCTTAATGAGAAGGCCTGAAGTAAATGGGTTTATTGCTGTTTCGCCTCCGGCTAATTCTTATGATTTCAATTTTCTTTCACCTTGCCCGGCACAAGGGTTAATTATTCAGGGTACTAAAGATACGGTCGTCTCCGAAGAAGCAGTTTACAATCTATATGAAAAGCTTGAAAAGCAGAGAGATTCTAATGTTGAGTACGTCCCGGTTAATAATGCCGATCACTTCTTTGCCGGAGAATTGGATAAGCTGAATGAAGCCATAGAAAATTATATTAAGCCACGTATAGCAGTAATGCAAAGACCAAGAAAAGTTAAGCGCGACAGAAGACGCCGCCAACTACCGGATGCCGGCTAGAAGTTGTTGTAGGGAAGCTGATGTAGAGATTCTTATGACTGCGTACCGCAAGATATCCGAAAGCATACGCTTCTATAAGATCCCCGTCCAGAGGCTTCCCTTCAATTATAATTTCTTCTATAGATGTTACTTTGATACCAAGCAGATCACTTAAACATTTCATTATAAATTTATTTTTTCTTCCGCCGCCGCAAACATATAAATGTAGTGGTTTTTTAGGTAGTAATGATATTCCGCGCTTTACTGTTTCAGCAATGATTGCACCTAAACTTGCAGTCCCATCTTCTGTTGTCATACTTTCTAAAAAGCTAAAATCAAATGCATTTCTATCTAAAGCTTTTGGTGGGAGTTTGGAAAAATAATCTTGGACTAAAAACTTGTTTACTATATCGTCATCGACTTTTCCGCTGAAGGCAATTTGTCCGCCCTTATCATACTCGATATCCAACCTTTTATTAAGAAGATCATCAATGGGAGCATTACCGAAGCCGGTATCAAAAGCAATTAGCTCATCTTGATCTATATACGTGATATTTGCTACGCCGCCAATGTTCAAAATAGCACAGGGTTTAGCTAAGTTTGCAGCTAATGCCTTATGAAATATTGGTACAAGAGGAGCTCCCAATCCTTTAGCAGCAAGATCCTTTCTTCTAAAATCACTTATCACATTTATTCTTGTTTCATAAGCAAGTAAACTCGGGTTACCGATCTGCCAAGTTAAATGCTTTTCAGGTATATGTATTACCGTTTGACCATGAAAACCTATAAGCTGTACTTCTTCGGCCTTTAAGTTATTTAACTTTAATACCTCTTTTACTGCTTCTATATGTAAATGAGTAATTTCATCTTCAATCTCTATAAGCTCACTAAGACCTGCAGATTTAATGTTTCTTAGTTTATGTTTAACGCTTATAGGATAATCCAAAGTAATCCCCTGCCCACACTCTATTTTATTTTCACCGTCGCTAATTATCAGCGCGGCATCCACCCCGTCAAATGAGGTGCCACTCATAAGCCCTATTGCAAATAAAGGATTATTCTCGTCCGACAGTTTCATCTTTTCTCTCATCATCAATTTTAGAAATCCGGATCTGCATAATTTTTAGGAGGAAATATCCCCTGCACTTTATCAAATAATAAGGGTCTGAAGCTGGGCCTGGATTTAATTAAAGCATACCAATGCTTGACCCGATGACTTCTTTCCCAGGAAATATCTCCTATAAAATCTAAAACTGAAATTTGCGCAGCCGCCGCAAAATCCGCTAAAGTTATTTTCTCACCGCATAAATAATCATTTTTTTGTAAAAGGTGATCTATATAATCAATGTGATAGCTTAAGTTTTTTTTAGCTGCCCTTATAGCATTAGAATTAGGTTCACCGACTTTCGTTACCACTTTAATAAATTTTTCCGTTACTAAATATTTTGTGATTTCAGTATAAAATTTATTATCGAACCAATCACAAACACTCCTAACTATAGCTCGTTCAAGCGGAGAATCTCCGATTAAGTTTTTTTCACTCATCACTTCTTCAAAATATTCAAAGATAGCGGAATTACTGCATAAAATAACATTATCCTGTTTTACTACTACAGGCGTATCACACGCAGGATTCAGCGCTGCAAATTCAGCTCTCCTTTCCCAATATTTTTCCGCAATCAACTCAAATTCCACCCTTTTCTCATTAAGCACAATTCTTAATTTTCTTGAAAACGGACAAATAGGATGGTGATAAATTTCTAGCATATATTTTTTTATACTGAGTATAGCTCTTTCGGTAATTTAAATTTCACGTTTTCTTCTACTCCTTCCATAATCTCTATCTTTAGCTTAAATAATTTGTTCAATTTATCCAATACTTTTTCAAGCAATATTTCAGGCGCAGAAGCACCTGCTGTAATACCTATCTTATTTGCTTCTGAAAACCACTCAACATTAATATCATCTGCCCCGTCAATAAGATAAGATGTTATTCCCATCTCTTCACCCAAGTCCCTTAATCTATTAGAATTTGAACTGTTTTTAGCACCGATTACCAATATTATATCTACACTCTTAGCCAAATTTTTTACCGCATCCTGGCGGTTCTGCGTAGCATAGCATATATCTTTTAACTCAGGTCCTTCAATATTAGGAAATTTTTTCTTTAAAGCCGCAATTATTGCTCTTGTATCATCTACACTTAAGGTAGTTTGAGTTACATAAGCAAGTTTATCAGGGTTGTTAACCTTTATATTTTCTACATCCTCAAGCTTTTGGATTAGTATAACTTCGTCTTTTACTCTTCCGCTGGTACCCTCAACTTCAGGGTGACCTTTATGTCCGATTAAAATAATCTGATGTCCTTCCGATTCATGTCGTTGAGCTTCTTTATGAACCTTTTTAACCAGTGGGCATGTTGCATCAATTGTAGGCAAATCACGCTTTGCGGCTTCTTCTTCAACTTTTTCCGAAACACCATGTGCGGAAAATACGGTTAGCGCACCGGGAGGTATTAAATCCACTTCATCAACAAAAACCGCTCCCTTGGCTTTTAAGTCCTCAACCACATATTTATTATGAACGATTTCATGACGAACATACACCGGAGCGCCATATTTTTGTAAGGCTTTTTCAACGATATCTATCGCCCTCTCCACTCCAGCACAAAAACCTCTAGGTCTGGCCAAAACAACTTTTATTTCACGCTCATTCACTATAGCAACTTCTTATATTTTTATATATTCAAAGCTTATGATAAGCCAAAACTCAGGTTTTTTCCAGAGCTATTACAAAATATATAATTTCTGTAATTTAACTAACAGTCTTCCATTTATAAAAAAATAACTTCACCAAACTGTTATTAAAAAATACTATAGTATTAGGGGAGAATTCACATATAACTCTTCATTACTTTTTAAATATATACATAAATATTATGATTAATGATAAAGACTTCTTCACCGCATATGATAATGTGTTAGCTCAAATGGAAAAATGGGTAAACGGCAGTAAAATCTTTCTATTTAATGTTCATTTATCTCTGATGTATGCGCCTTACAACCATTTACTTTATAACAATATTAAATCCTTTAAAGATATTATAACCGGGCTGGAAAAGATTTTAATAAGTTTTAAAGGAGTTCATGAACCTTTAGTAAAGTGTAAATTTAGTGAGAATATATATTTGTATGATTGCTATAAGCAGCAAATTGACGCACTCAATCTACTCATTTCAGAGCATAAAATATTATTAAATAAGCATGAGGTTATAAAAAACAACTTAGAAAATTATAAATCAGCTGAAGCTGAAGGAATTGTTCTTAACATAGGTAACGCCCATGATGATCAGCAAAATGAGTTCTTATCAGTCATTTTTGTATCAGGCTTTGAGCCTTTAGATTAATTAACAATATGCAGCTCATTAATTTTAATTTTGTTTCTTTGTAAAAATCTATTTTCTAATGAAGGGCAATTAGTTACTAATTTTATATGGCTTAAGTTAGCAAGGGTAGTAATTATAGCATAATTCAGTTTTTTGCCTATGTATGTGCTATTATTATAAGGTATTTTAAGCCCTGCCTTAGCCGAAGGACTTTTAGGTACCGCATATCCTAATTCCGTTACTTTGAAAGCTTCATTTTTATAGCTTATATTGTATTTACAATCCCTATCCACACAGTCACAAGGTAAATCTTTTAACACTGCTTTACTAAAATGAGCTTCCCTACGGGGAGCCTTTGCCTGCTTATCCGGAACTCCGAAGGGCTTTACTTTTACAATGCTGCCGTCCTTGTGTATATAAATATCGATGGGTACAATATTCTTGTGATCGGCATCAGCAGTAGTTGTGCCGTCTTTGAGCCAAAATATTTTATCGTTTTTAAGAATATGCAATGGCTTTCTTTGATGCTCAAATCCTTGCTTCAATAATAATTCATGTAGCTCAGTGGCATTTAAACCTGATAATCTTAACTTCTTGGCTGCATGCCCGCGTTTATTAACTTTATATTCTTCAATTGCTTTCATAAGCTCAGGATCTTGCTTAATAAAGTTTGCATCCCAAATATTATCTGCGGTTCCGATATCTTTAGCAATTGAGTTATAGGTATTAATTACTATATTATATATAAGCGAGTCTTTTTCAATTTGAGAAAGATCTTCATTTATACAAAATGCTTGAGTATCATCTAATGCATAGCATCTTAAAGCTAAAGAAGCATAAAGTATAAAAATAATAGCTTTGCTTATTAGCTTTCTGCTTTTTAAGGGCATAATGTTGTCTACAGAGTAATTAATTTACTTTAAAATAATATTAATATAACTTAATGGTCAACTTTAATTTTAAGCTATATTAATTAATTTCATTTAAAACTATTTTTAATAAATTAATTTTATAAGTTTTTTAGTAAAAATGTATGCAGGCTAATTTATTTCAAAAGCTCATAATTAATTTTTATATCATAACGCTTTTTAGCGTCAGCAATATACTCCTTAATGAAAATATCTTGTTGTGTCTGCGCAAATAATGCTTGAGTTTCAAATTTATGTTTATCTAATAATTGTTTGTTAGGTTTGTTTATCTTAATAAGCTTTGCTATCAGATATTTATTATCAAGCCTATAAGCAGCGGTAGTTTGCTTTAATTGCGTCTGGTAAATATGATCAACCAGTTCGTTAGGTAATGATTCGGTATTATCCCTATTTATTTTTAGCTTTTTCAAAGTAACAAGTTTTTGTATATCGTTTGGTATAGGTTTATTATTCTTTAAAAGTTCGGCTAAATTTTTCGAGCTGTCTTCAAGTAATATATCCTTTTGTTCGTTAGCCCAAAACTTCATTAGCTTATCTTTTACTTCTTCCTTAGCTTTAAATCGTTTATGATTTATTTTCTCTGTCTTAAGTACAAAGAATATACCGTCATCATAAGGAGTAACCATTGAAGTAGTATTTAAATCAGTAGAAAAAGCAGTAGTTCTAAATGCCGGGGAATCTTCCAAGTTTTTAGAAAATTTAGTATTAGGTTGCTCGGCTAATTTTGTGTGAAATAATTTATAATTACGCTCCTTAGCAATCTCTTCAATCGTTTTGTTATTAACTATTTCAATATCTATACGTTGAGCAAGTGTCGAAAGTCTTTCGAATAACTTTTCTTCTATAAGCTGAGTTTTAAGGGTAGGTTTTGCTTCTTCAAAAGTTAACTCTTTTTGAGGAATAATTTTATTTATTTCGAATAAATGGATTCCCATCGGTGATTGAATAGGCATGGAAATCTTACCTTCTGAGGTAGTGAAAATTGCATCTCCTATTTCTTTATCAAATCCTTCTCTGGTTAATGTTCCGATTGAAGTTTCCTGGTTAATAGCTTTTAAAGTTTTACCGACGGCAGCCAATTTTTCACCGCTTTCAATCCGTTTCTTAGCTTCTAAAGCTGCATCCATATCTTTAAAAATCAATTGTGATATGGTGCGTTTTTCAGGTTGAGTAAATAAAAATATTTTTGATTTATATTGAGCTTCCAACTCTTGATCAGACAACTCCACTTTTTGTTCGATATCTTTGATGTTGAAAGTAAAATAACTAACTTCTCTGGCTTCAGGAGTAGAAAACTCATTTTGATTCTTATCGAATATTTCTTGCAATTCCTCCTCTGAAGGCTGCTTAGATAAGGTGATTTTATTACCGTCAATCTCATAAAGCTCTATTTCTCTTTCAGAATTAGCTATTAAGTTAACTTGTTCAATGAATTGCGGAGAAGGTAAGTTAAAAGACATAAAAGGTTGTACGAGATTATTAACTGCAACATCTTCTTTTAATGTGTTAATGAATTTATCTTCAGTAATACCCATACTACGTAAAGTATTATCGAAAATTTCTTTATTAAATTTACCGGTTCCATCTTGGAAACTCGGGTGAGAAGCAATATCGTACTTTACCATCTCATCACTAACTAGAATCCCTAATCTTTTTGCTTCTTGGGAAAGCACTGATTTATTAATAAGCTGTTCTAATAAATTTTTAAAAAACTCGGAATCCTTTAAATCTTCTTCAGTAAGTTGCTGTCCGTAGGTTTGGCTTAAATGCTGTATTTGCTTGGAAACTGTGTCTTTCCACATGGATTGGGTGAATTCCTGATTACCTACTTTAAACACATAGGGTTCATTACTTCCTCCTCCTAACATATCTCCGACACCCCATAAAATAAATGTAAGAGCAAGCAGAATCATTAGTGCCTTAATTGCCGCACTTTGTAAACTATTTCTTAAAAAACTAAGCATACTATATATAAAAAAATTAACAGCGCATATCTGTTAATACACGCTGTTATAACTTCGATCAAGTAATTTTGTTTACTTAGAAAATTTTACTTCAACTTTTGGAAGCGCCTTATCTAATTCAGTTAAAATGCTTGCTGTAATATCTAAGTTCTCATTGCTGTATACAGTACTCAACTTAAATAGAACTAAACTGTAATTATCTTGTTTTGCTTTACGCTGAATAATTTCATTGATGGTTTTCTCAACCTGAGACATTGCATCGGCATAAGCTTTTTCTATCTTCATTCTTTCTTCATAGCCTTTCTTTTGAAAGTTTTCAGCTTCTCTGCTAAATTTTTCGCTTTCCTGGTCGAAAGCTTCTTTAGAAAGTTTTCTTTTATTACTTTCAAGTTCATTGAATTTTTTCTTTAATTCTTTTTCCTTGTTAGTTGCTTCCTTTTTAAAGCTCTCGGATTTCTTATTTACCTGCTCCTTAATACTTTTAAAAGCCTTTGATTCTTCAACCATCTTTTGAGAATCAACTACGGCAATTCTGTTACCTTCAAAGTTATCTGATTTAGCAGAAGCTAAATTCGGCAAAAAGCTTAAAGTAGTGATCAGCGGAAGGGTGATAATAAATTGTTTGATATTCAGTCTCATATATTTCTCCAAAAAATTAATTAAAAACGCGTACCGAAAGAGATCCTAAATGACTTTTTCTCATCATAAGATTTCTTTCTAAACGGTATACCATAATCTATTCTAATATTTCCTAATGCGGAATTCCACTTAATTCCGACACCGGCAGAAGCTCTTAAGGAATGATCATTATAAAACCCTTCTTTATCTTTCTGTTTTTGACCAGGATCAAAAAGCGCTCCGAAATCAGTAAATGCTACCCCTCTAACCCCAAGCTCTGAACTTAAACCTACCGGGAAAGTGAGCTCTAAAGAACCCGTATAAAAAGTTTTACCCCCCAGTGCCTCTTTCTTTTCTTTAGTTCTCGGACCTATACCTGCACTGTCGAAACCGCGTATGTCATCACTGCCTAAAAAAGTCCTGTCATTAATTCTCACCGGCTTACCTTTAAGTCCGGTAATGTTTCCGGCCTTAGCTACAAAGCTAAGGATTACATCCCTTTTATAAACCGGATAATAAGCAGCACCGACCAGCTTGTGGTCAATATAATAAGTTTGTCCACCCAAACCGGCTAAGTCCTGGTTGAATTTTAACAAATATCCTTTGGTTGGGTCTATCCTATCATCTAATTTATCATAAGTTAAACTATGGCCTATAGAAGAAACAGTATTTTTGCCTTCTTGCTCTTTAATATAAATAGAAGCATCAGAGGGAATATTACTGATTCTTTCTCTTTTAGCGGAATATCTGACTCCGTGATATAAATGTTCGGTAAGTTCATAACCGGCACGGAGCACAAAACCTACGCTTTTACTATCATAGGAACTTTCATGCGCTCTATTTTTACTATTTGAAAAAAGATCAAAGCCGACTGAAAGAGGGTAATCTAAAAACTGTGGCTCAGTAAAGCTGAAACTTACATCAGCTGCTTTTTTAGCTCTGGTCAACTCAATCCCGACCTCTTGCCCCTTTCCTAAAAAGTTGGATTCGGTCAAAGCGATCGAGCCTAAAGGGCCGCTGGAAGTGTTATACCCTGCTGCAAAGTTTAATGACCCGGTTGAAGTTTCCTGTACCTCAACGTCGATATCCACTTTATCAGGTTCATCAGTTTTGGAATTCTTAAATTCAACGGAATTAAAAAACCCTAAATTTTTAATTCTTTGCTTAGATCTAAATACTTTTGTAGTGTTATAAGGATCGCCTTCCGCAAGCTTGAACTCTCTTCTGATTACATGATCCAATGTTCTGGTATTATTTTTAATATTTATCCGATTAACATATATTTTATACGTTTCATTAATTGTGAATGTTATATCTAAGGCTTTGTTTTCGGGATCTTTTTCTATAGAATCTTCAACGTCTACAAATGCATAACCCAGGTCACCAAGGTGGTCGGTAATTTTTTCAATACTGTTTTCAACCTGATTAATGCTATATAAATCCCCTGACTTAAATTCGAGTAAGCTATAGAGTTTATCTATATCAATATTCGGAATTTTGCTTTCTATTTTTATATTCCTTACATTGTAAGCAGGGCCTTCATGTACTACAAAACTTAATACAAATGAGTCTTTGTTAGGTGTAAGCTCTGCGGTTGCCGAGCGCACTTCAAAATCTGCAAAGCCTTCCGCCAGATAAAATCTTTTTAAAAACTCCTGGTCAATATTTAATTTATCACCATCATACACATCACTTGATGAGAAGAATTGATACCACCTTGATTCTTTTGAAAGAATGACACTGCTAAGTTTTTGATCAGTAAAGACATGGTTGCCGACAAAGTTAATTTTTTTTATCTTGGCAACGCTGCCTTCATTAATTTCATAAATTATATTTGCTCTATTTTGATCAAGCTTAATTAATTTCGGCTCAACACTTGCCGTATATCTACCGCGTTTTTGGTAAAGGCTTAAAATCTTTTTAACGTCTTGTTGTAGTTTGGTGTTGGAGAAAGAACTTCTTTCCACCATACTTAATTCTTTTAAAAGGTCTTTATCTTTAAGTCTTTTATTGCCTTCAAATGCCACTTTATTTATTAAAGGATTTTCTTCAACTTCCACAACCAAAATCGATTGTTGCTGATAGATTTTAATATTAGAAAAGAACCCGGTAGAGAATAAATTTTTAATAGAGCTATCAACTTTTTTCTGATTATATTGATCCCCTACTCTATTTTCTAAATAAGCTTCAACAGTTTCAGGCGATATCCTTTGATTGCCGGTAACTTTAATTTGTTTGATGCTTTCGGCTAGACTAAGGGAAGGAAATAAAGCAAAAGCAAAAAAGTTAGCTAACTGTAAAAATCTTTTCATATAAAAAAAACTAAATTGGAATTCTTAACTGGATTATATAAATATTTGCTAGATTGCAATCTTTTTTTCAATAAATAACTTTGCTATTTGCCAAGCAGAAACTTTATATCATTAAAAATCGCAAAAATCATAAGAGAGGCAAGCACAACGATTCCAATTTTAAACCCGTGAGCCTGAAGCGTTGCAGATAAAGGCTTACCTTTTAAACCTTCAATTGCATAATATAATAAATGCCCGCCGTCCAGTAAGGGCACGGGAAATAAATTTATCAGCCCTAAGTTGATTGAAATTAATGCAATGAACCATAGCACACCGCCTAAGCCGGCTTCAGCAGATTCTTTCGAATAAGAAGCTATCTTTACAGGGCCGCCTATTTCTTCACTTCCCCTTTGCCCGCTTAGAATCTGCCAAATACCCTTAAGCATAGAAGCTGATATGCTATAAGTTTGCTTTAATGATTCGTAAGCCGACTCAAACAAATTCAAACTCACATGTTCAATATCTCTGGAAGCGATCCCCAGCATCGCCATTTTAATTTTATTTCCTTTTTTATCAGCAATCTCTTTAATCTCAGGAGTAACCTTAATATTAAAAGTCCGAGAATCTCTCATAACCTCTAAATTTATAGAGCTACCGGTATTAAGGATAATATTCTCCTTAAGCTCATTAAAACTTTTAATATTCTTTCCGTCTACGGATGTAACTATATCTCCTATTTCAATACCTGCTTTTTCAGCAGCACTCCCGGTAACGACACTACCGATTTCAGGTGACATAACCGCCTTACCAAAACTAAAAAACATTCCGGTAAAAATAATAATTGCAGTCAGATAATTTGCTAAAGGACCCGCACCTACGATCATTGCTTTTTGCCATAACGGCTTAAAATAAAAAGATTTGCTTTTTTCTTCTTCCGATAACCCGTTAATCTTCTCGAAATCCGGAGCACTTGCTGGGTTAGCGTCACCGAACATTTTAACATATCCGCCCATAGGAATCAGTGAGACTTTCCATCTGGTACCATACCGATCATTCCAACCGAATAATTCTTTACCGAATCCTATGGAAAAAGTTTCCACACCTACCCCGAACTTTCTTGCAAAAAAGAAATGCCCCCCTTCATGTAGAAAAACTACAACGGAAATAGTAACTATAAACCAAAACATGGTAAGAATAATTTCAATTAAATGTTCCATTATTTTATTCCTAATATTATAACAGCTTTAGTAGATGTGAATTTTTCTATATATTATGCCATGTCTGAAAAAGTAGCAATAGTTTGGTTTAGAAATGATCTTAGGATTTTAGATAACCCTGCTCTCTTCCATGCCTATAACAATTATGATAAAGTTATTTTACTATATATATATGATGACCAACTTGGGGGAAGTTGGAAAATGGGCGGAGCTTCAAAGTGGTGGTTATATTATGCTTTATTTCACTTAAATAAAACTTTGGAACATAAAAGCTGCCGTCTGATTTTAAGAAAAGGCGATAGCTTAGAGCAGTTAAAACAAATTCTTTCCTCTACTAAAGCTCAGGAAATATTCTTTAACGGCATGTATGAACCGTATAATATTAAGCTTGAACAAGAGATAGAAATACTTTGTGATTCATTAGAAGTAACGGCAACCAGATTTCAAGGGAACTTACTACTTGAGCCGTGGGAAGCAAAAACTACTACAGGCAAAAATTTCAGTGTTTTCACTCCTTACTGGAATGCTTGTAAAAAACTGATAAATACTAAAGATCCTTTACCCGAACCGAAATTTAAACCTTATTATCCTGAGGTTGCCGACTGTAATTTAGATGACCTTAATTTACTTCCTGCCATTAATTGGGCAGACGGATTAAAAGCAACCTGGGAACCTTCAGAGAAAAAAGCTTTGGAACTGCTCGGAGAATTTATAGATAACCAATTGAGTGGTTATAGTGAACTTAGAAGCCGCCCTGATATGGTTGGTACCTCTTCTCTTTCACCTTATTTACACTTCGGGCAAATTAGTGTTAGATATTTATATAATAGTTTGAGATTTTTAAGTTATCAAAAACCCGCCCTTTCTACTCAAGTTGAAAAATACCTTTCTGAAATAGGCTGGAGAGAATTCTCTCACCATTTGTTATTTTTTTATCCTAATTTACCCGAACAAAACTTTCGGGAAAACTTTGATAAATTTCAATGGGATAATGATACGGAACTGCTGAGGGCTTGGCAGAGGGGGATGACCGGATATCCGATAGTTGATGCAGGCATGCGCCAATTAAGGAGTATAGGTTGGATGCATAATAGAGTCAGAATGATAGTTGCATCTTTTTTAACTAAAAATTTACTGATTTCCTGGCAGGAAGGAGCTAAATGGTTTTGGGATAATTTAGTTGATGCGGATCTGGCCAATAATTCCGCAAGCTGGCAGTGGGTAGCAGGCTCTGGCGCAGATGCGGCACCATATTTCAGGATATTCAACCCGGTGACCCAGGGAGAAAAATTTGATCCTAAGGGAGAATATGTGAGAAGATGGGTTCCTGAGCTTAAGAGTTTGCAAAATAATGTAATTCATCAGCCTTGGAAAAATTTTTTACCCAACAAATTTAATAATAGTATCAATTACCCGCAACCTATTGTTAAACTTGATACTTCACGCGCCAGGGCACTTGCTATTTACAAGCAAATTAAACGTTGACAAAAAAAACAAAAACACATAAATAATAATAACTTAACAAAAATAGCATCTTCTATAAAACATTAAATATTTGTTAAATTGCACATATTTAGTTGACCCAAATTATCTAAAATAGTAAAATAATCTCAATAATTAATAAAACTAATTAAAAATAATGGCTCTCGAAAGCTTAAATACTTCTTTAGAAAATATTATTTCTAAAGAAGAAGTAAGAGAAAAAACTAGTTTAGAAACCTCCCCTTCCGAAGAAGAAGTTAGGGAACAGATTAAGTTAATGCTGAAAGAAAAGCTTCAGGCGATGTATTCATCCATGCAAGAATCTAAGAGGGCTTCTGAAGAGATAAATATGGAAGGTTCGGCGTTCCATATATTTGATGCTCCGAAGAGTTCATCTATAGCTCAGCCTGTATTAGCCGAAGAAATTCCAAGCTTAAGTGAACAACAAGTAGTAACAGAGCTTCCTTTAACTAGCGATGAAGGAAATGGCATTGAAGGCTCAGCTTTTTTTGAAATTCCTGCAATTTCTGCCCTAGATGAGCTTGAAGAGTTTAAGAGTGATGCTGTTGTTATACCACGAGTAGTTGCAAGTCTAAATATTGCGCCTCAAAAAGCAAAACTGCTCTCAAGTTCAAATGAAAATCAAACAATTATTGAGCTTTCTCCAAAAGACGAATTTGAAGAAGGGTTTGTACATGTTGATGAACCAACATTTGTGGAGTTGTGCTCTACTAAATATTATGACACTATTATAAGCGGTGCAAAAACCTTATGGGCCGCAAAGTCTCACCTTCCGGTTGTAACTTCTACTGCACTCGCTCTTTATTCTAATTTCTCACTTATTACCTGTGCAGGAGTTTCTCTTTCGGTAATAGCCGGTTTAGATTATGCAATTAATGAAAATTGCGATAGAACTAAGGCCTTGCTTGGAGCTGTGGTTACTATCAGCGGCCTTGGAATCGGTGCACCGATAGCACAAAAATTGCTTGTTGCCGGGATTAGTTCAGTAGGAATCTTTGCAGTTGGTGCTTCTATATTTAACCCTGCTACTTTTGCAGGGATGGTTATAGGTGGAGCATCTACTTTCATGTTAAGTAAAACAGGTTACTGCCTTACAGCTGCATCTTGTTTAGGTCTTTCTACATACTTATCTAGTGTATTATCTACCACAGATGCACAAGACTTTGTAAAAGATGCTGTAAGAGCTGCTATTACTGATGAAATACAAGGTGAAATAGGTCGCCAAGTTGAAAATTGTAATAATCAGGTAGTATTTGGTTTCATTCCTGTCGGCAAAATGTTTAGTCCTATTACCAATTATTTAAATAAAAAAGCGTGTAATAAAGTTGAGAGCGTTGTTAATAATGCTGTTACTGATCACATTTTAAATATCGGAGAGGTTGGCCAAACCTCATCGCTTAATTATTGGAAAGGAAATGGGGATAAATTTTTAAACAGCCTTATGTTTTTCCCTAAGTGCCTTGTTGAATTTGCACCAATGGCGCTTGAATCTTGCAAAAACTATTATCAGCAAAACTTTAATTCTACCGTGATTGGCTTAGGTGGCTCAAATGCGGAATTGATGCAGCGTTAGTCAAAATAGTTATTAGTTAATTATAAATTACCAATCTATACTGTAGGTTGGTAATTTTTTTATTTACTGCATTAACTATATTTGAATAAAAAGTTGCATAAGAGCTAAATTTACCTTGAAACTTAGCTTGTTATTGTATAAAAATAATCCCATACGGTTTTGCCGCCGTAGCACAGTGGTAGTGCACTTCATTGGTAATGAAGAGGTCGCAGGTTCGATTTCTGCCGGCGGCACCAGATAAAAAGCACATCCCAAGCTTTTCATCACACTTAATAAGTCTTCTTCGTGCTACTCTAGTGCTACTTTTTACTTTAAACTTTTGAGGTTAGATAATTTAATGTTTAGTTTCTTGCTAGTAGTCAAAGGAAAGAATGAGTAATTTTTTAGCTTAATATTATAAATTGCATTCATGTTACTCATTTTTATAGTGTTATTTTAGTAACGAGATTCAGACTATAATACTTCAATTCTAATTTATGAGTGAGGATTAATTGCTTTTATGAGTAACCATGAAATTCTTTAATGCATGCTTAATCATGCCTTCGCAAAAAACATTGGCAATCTCGTCTGATGCTTCCTTATTTTCTAATAAGAATTCATATAATATTACTATTAAGGTTTCTACCTTATCTTTTTGATAGGCAATATTATTGCTATCTATTGCCTCAAGCACTATGTTTGGAGCTTTTTTGTATATTGATAAAATTATTTCAGGGTTGCTTGAAGAGGGCAAAGGGTTTTTACTATTAATATAAGTAGTATACAAGTCTATTCCCGGCATTGTTGCTCAAATCAGAATCAAGGAATACTCTCCCTTTACCCATGTGAGTTAAGTGAGTTTCACAGATTGAGGCATACCCAGGTTTGTCATTTTATTAAGTATATGACAACCAAGTTGAGTCTCAATATTTTGATTGTCCCATTTCCTAGATCTAAGCTTAGTACCTATAATGCTTTTATATCGGTAAATAGTATTCTCTATAATTGCTCTTCTACCATACTTATTTTTATTACGCCCCACATGGTAACCTTTTTCTTTAATATAGTTTATAGTATCAGACCTAGGTTGCATATAAGCTTTTTTGGTATTTTTAGGAGGTGCTATTGTAGCTTTAATACCTTTATTTTCTAATATAATATACGTATTGTTACTATCATAGCCAGTGTCAGCTAAAACCTCAATTGTCTTGTCTATATCTGCGCTTTGTATTAATGATTCTAAATATTTATGGTCATCTGTTATATGGTTGGGCTTGCGCCATACTCTTCTTTTTACTTCTCCTCAATGCTTAAAAACTAACCATTCACTTTCTCCATATACTTTGATACCAGTACTATCTATCACTAAATACCCTTCCTCAATTAGAGCCGGTAACTTTATCCTTTCAAGCAAACATTTAGCCCGCTTTGATAATCAGATAAATTCAGGAACTTCAAGCTTAAGTTTGATAAGCTCAAATATTGGCTTAACAAACCCTTCAGTTTGCCTCAACGGCAACTTAAGTAGCATGCATAATGTTACCATAGTTTCTATTGCATAATCCGAATAATAAGTTAGGCATCCTTGTTTACACATATTATCATTTACAGCATACCATAACTGCTCTATATCTCCC
>NZ_JSWE01000142.1 GCF_000815465.1 Candidatus Jidaibacter acanthamoeba
TTATATTATTACCTTTCTTCTTATTAATTAATATTGCTAGGTTTAGATGGTATATAGCATCCTTGAATTCATTCATACCGCATAATACTACCCCTAGATTACTATGTCTTACAGATGCTTCATAATGATCGTGCCCAAATATTTCTTTATCAATATTTAGTGCTTTTCTTAAATGCTCTAAAATTTCTTCTTCATGATAATTGCCGCTCTTATACATAGAAAACCCTAAATGACTA
>NZ_JSWE01000143.1 GCF_000815465.1 Candidatus Jidaibacter acanthamoeba
AGATGAATGCGCATCAAGAAAGTAAGAATAAAGAAGAAAAGGAAAGCTTTAAGGATAGTAAGGAAAAGGAGAAAGAGCAGGAAGAAGGATCTAAAGAAAATAGTAGTAAGCAAGAAGGAGATAAAGAGGAAAGTTCGGAGAAGAGACAGAAAACTGAAGATAAAGAAGGAGAAAAAACTAAGCAAGAGGAAACTAGGAAAGGCTCAGGTGGAGGTAATAATAAGGAAGGATTGGGGAGTAAGCAAGAAGAAGCTAAAGCTGAGTCCGCACAATCGGAAGATAAAGGTAGGAAGATATATGATGAACCGGTTGGACCATCAATGATGCCTAAAATGGAGAGTGAGGAAAAGATAGGAGAAGAGAGAGAAGAAAAAGGCTTTTTTGGAAGAGAAACAGAAAAATATTTTAGTAGGAAGAAACTAGGAGAAATCGTATTTGGTAGTGCTTTGATATTAGAAGTACCAAAAGCAGCTGGTGGCTGGATTTTACACATGGGAGGGGCTGGTGTTAAAAAGCTAAGTGATAATTTTCCTGAAGGATCAAAAGTAGTAGATACCCTACTTGAATATGTAAATAAACCGGTAGATTTTTTGATAGAAAATATGGGTAAAGGTTATTCATGGAGTAAAGGTAATATAATATTTTTAAGTGGCAAGGTATTTGGCTCAGAGGGTGGAGCTAAGGTTGCGGAGGGAATCGGTGGAATGGAGAGGGAAGTTGGAGATGTAGCTGCTAAATTCAAGCCGACAGAGAAGCAAGGGTATGCGCTTAAATTCTTAGAGGTTATTGGTCTTACAAAGATATTCGCGAGCATAGCAAAATTTAGTGCTAATAAGCTTGTGAAAGACGCTAAAATAGATGGTAAGGCTGATGTACATGCGGATACAGCGGGTAAGGGTCAAGTAGATGATATAAAAATAGATCCATATAAAGAAGCAATGAGAGAAGGTGGCAAACATCAGGCATGGGCAAAGCAATATGTGGATAAACCAGATATAGAGTTAGAAAGAGGAATAAAATCTTTTGAAAAACAAATTAAGTTGCATGAAGATAAAATAAAAAATCCTGAGAAGTATTATCCTGATTTTAAAAAGTTAGATATAAGAGAACAAGAAGCTAATATAAATAAAATATGGCCACGAGATATAAGAAAACAGCAAGAACAAAAAAGAATATTAGAAGATATACTAAAAAATAGGAAAAAAGAATAAGAGGAAAATTGGCAATGAGCAATGATGAATATCAGAATAGATTAAAACTTTCTTTTTATGAAGATACAATAAATCTATTAAAAGAAAATGCATTTGAAGCAATTAAAGATAAATTAGAAAACCAGGAAGATAGCTTTAAAAAAGGAATAGCCTTTGGTTATTATGAAGTATTTCATCTTTTCCAGCAACAAGCAGAAGCATTTAATATCTCACTTAAAGAAGTAGGTTTAGATGATATAGACCCAGAAAGAGATCTGCTAGGTATAAACAAGCGTTAATATAAAAAGAAAGATATAGGAGGCTCAAAAGCTGCTGCCGGTGCTCCTGATCCAGACGATGATGACCATGATAATAAAGAAAGAAAAACTAATCCAAATAAGGCCGAAAGTAAAGTATGGAAGGAGTTAAAGCACTACAAAGGGGAAACAAAGACCAATGGATTATCTGGTAAAGATAGAGAATATTATGAATGGGATAAGCTTCATAAAGATATAGAAGTGTTTGACCATAATGGAAAGCACAAAGGTTCAATGGACCCTACCACAGGAGAAATGTATAAGCCAAGCAAAGGGCATAAACCATCATTTGAAAATTGAGGTAGTAAAAATGTATAAAGGAAAAGTTGAAGGTAGAACTTTAATGCTTTTGAAAAATAGAGCTGAAGATCAAGTATTAAATTGCTGCACGCAAATGGCTTTCCATGCAAAAGAAAAAGAACAACTAATTATTTATGAGCCTATAATGAGAAGAATAGGAATAAGAGTTAGTGATAGTACATTTCAGCTTATAAACCATTGTCCTTGGTGTGGATCAAAATTACCAAATGAGCTTAGTGAAGAGTTATCTACAATAGTTTTTGATCAACTTTGCTTAGAAGGATATGATGATCCAAAACTTCCCGAAGAATTCAAGACTGATGAATGGTGGAAGAAGCGAGGGCTTTAAAGAATTATATTAAGTTAGTTTATAGCCTTAGCGGAGTATATATTATCCCTATAAATACTGGTTTAACCGAAAGGCAAGTTCCATTAAGGGAAAGCTAGTTAATCTGGTAGTGGGAGAAGATCTAAGTC
>NZ_JSWE01000144.1 GCF_000815465.1 Candidatus Jidaibacter acanthamoeba
AAGAGAAGATAGCTGAGGTTTTAGCTGATGGAGGTTATGATGGTAACAACACTTACGGATTCTTAGAAACTCAAAATATTAAACCGACAATTTCACCCCCCAAAAATGCTAAAAAGGCTACAGAAAACCATAGGCCAATACAATAAACTATATAAGAGAAAAAGGATATTATGCTTGGTATAATAAAAATAAATACGGAAGGAGGGAGATTGTAGAGAATACCATTTACCGATATAAAAGCATTATAGGTGCGAAACTAAGATATAGAAAATGGGACAATCAA
>NZ_JSWE01000145.1 GCF_000815465.1 Candidatus Jidaibacter acanthamoeba
TAAAATGGAAAACCAAAGATGCTATGGGTTATCATAGTTATAAAACAGCTTATAATACCATTCGAGGGATTGAGACAATCAATATGTTATTCAAGGGGCAGCTTTATCACTTACTTAAGAGCTCTGCTATAAATATTAAATACTTTGTTGAAAGGCAATTTAACTTACCTACCCCTGCTTATATTTTCTAAAAAACCTCATAAAATTTTATAACTTCTTCCTTCAATTTTATTCTTTGCAACACAACCGAATTTGTTACTTTTTCTAATGCCTCAGAAAAATCTCTAAAGTATGTTCCTATACCTTTAAATCTGTGCCAATATTTATCTTTTATAGCTTCTATTCTTTGATCATTATCTTCTTTCCATCTTCTATAGTTAACAGGAGGTTCTTTACTTTCACTGTATTGTACCTTCGCACTTATACTTAAATTAGTAAGAAATTTAGTAATATCTCTTACCAGTTCTGATTCTCTTGTACTATTAGTAGCAAGTAATAGTCTTTCGCCATCAAAGCAAGCAGCACCACATACCTCAGTTCCTTGTATTAACCACCCAATAGAATCTAACCTTCTACTTTTCGAAGGAATATAATTTATATTTATATCTCTTTCTCTGCCCTGCATATTTATACACTTCTCATTTCGGTTTGGTACTTTCTAAGACAAGATAGCTAAAGAGATAAGAGATGAGTTATAGTAACTCTATTTCCTTTTAACCATATAAGAAAGAAAGCTGCTTTTAAACACATTATAAAGCAAAAAATTTAATTATGGAAGAAACTTTAGTTAACATGCTTTATTAGTTTAAACTAATTTAGAATTATTATTAAAATATTATTAATACCTTGTTAAATTAGCTAAGAATTAAAATGCCGCTCAAGTTTATTATTCACTCACATATGTAATATAGATATGCCTCTCAAGTAGTATTTTTAAAGCTTGCAATTTATTGGTGGTAAATATCTTGCGTTTTTCTCACTTATTCTCTCCTTCTTTAGTACACAGTTAGTACACGAAACAAGAAGTAGTCAGAAAATTATAACTGTCATAATCAATTAAGTTATAAATTACAATTGCTTAGGTATAAGGGTTTTAATAACTTGGTATGATTTAAATCCGATTCGTAATCAGTAGATCGGAGGTTCAAATCCTCTCTTCGGCGCCGGGTGAGTTAAGGTGTTTTGTATTTTTATTAAAATACTTTTTTAGAGTTTAAACAAACTACTTGCTTTTTACATCATTATTTCTTTTATAACAAAGGTTTAAATTTTGCTCAATAACCTTTGATTCAACATTTGAACAGCCAAGGAGAGAATGAAATAAATAATCGTGGGATACTTTATTTTGAGACTTTATAGCTTTAAAAGCATTGCTGTTCTTTTTAATATATTTATTTGAACCCCAAGCAAACATCGCTATATCATATTGTTCTTTAAGATCATCTTTTCCTTCATAAGCATTACCGAAATAATGTTTTTCAAAGAGCGAAAATCCATGATCCGAGGCATACATTAAGAAAGCATTTTTATTTTCAAATCTTTCTATAATTTTGCTTAATACCCAATCCGAATAAAAAATTGTATTATGGTAAGAATTTAAAAGCTGCTCGTGAGCACAACTCGCTGGGGATGATGACTCACAAGTCGGAGTAAAATTTTTAAATTTCTCCGGATACCTTTCGTCAAAATTCCAATGGCTCCCAATCATATGAAGAACAATAAATAAATTATCAGCTTGGTTCTTTTGTAAAAATTTATCCAGGTATAATAGCAAATATTCATCATATAAATTGCTCTGTCCCAAGTCTTTTCTAATTTCTGTTTTGGTAATAATTTCATCTGCCTCCATAATTATAGGTCCATAGGTATAATCAAGATTAGTAAAAGCACCTTGAGCACCAATCCAGGCTGTTTTAAACCCTAATGACTTAAACACGGATATAATACTTTTTTCAGATATTGCCTGTTCCCAATCACCGGACTTAGCACGAGTTAACATATAAGGAAGCGCTACTCTCGTGGATGAAGCGCTGGAGGTAGCATCTTTAAAACTTTTTAAATTTTTTATTTTAGAAAGTTGCGGGGCATTGAGATAATTAGTTTTTCCATTTAAGTAAAACATATCTCCACGCATTGCTTCCCCGATTACTAGCACTATAACTTTGGGTTCGCTGCCGTCATTTTGAAATTGAAAGGTAAAATTTTTAGTAAGGTCAACTTTCTCTGCTTTCTGCTTATTAAATACGCCGTATTTTCTCATATAAAGATCTGTATTATAAAATACATTAAACGGCATATAGCTTTGGGGCACTATTCGATTAATATATAACTTATGCTTCTTATAATCAAAATAAGTAGCTACTAAATATGAAGCAATTATAGTTGCTATTAAAGCCAAATGATAGGGTTTCTTAAATCTAAACTTTTTAGAAAAAATAATAAATAAGCTTAAGGCTAAGCTTATAAAGATAAACAATACTAATTTAAAACTTAGATACTCCAGGGTTAAATCCAGCTCTACAGAAATGATATCCTGTAATACTCCGATATCAAAAACTTTGCCGAAATTATATATATAATAATTTGAAGCTCCGCCGAAGCAAAAGAATAATAGTATCAGAATTATATATAAATAACGTAACAGGCTAATTAATGAAAACAATATGTAAGTGAAAAATAGTGCTATACTGAATTCTGTAAGTGCAATACCAATCACTTCATGTCTATCATGAAAACCGGCACTTAAAGCCATCCTATTAAATACAATTGGTAGATGAAATAATATACTATAAATAACAGAAGCAATTAATGAATTGCTATTATTAAACGCAAAAATTTTCTTAGAAAACATCTAGTTTTTAATATTTAATTTTATAATTTCTTATATAGCAGCAAGGAACAATGTTAGCTAGGAGAAATACTAGGGGAGCTTTGGTATAAAGTGGCTTTTGGTTTTACCTAAATATAAGAGTATTTTTATACTAATTTATCTGATCACATAATAACGTGTATTGTATACTCTCCTATTTCTTTTATTGTTATATTAAGCAAACAATAGTTAGCAACTATTTGCAGTTATAGATGGTTTTATATAGCTATAAAAAATCAGATAATATACAATATCTGGTGTTAGCCCTTCAGTTCCTGTATTTAAGCAATATCGTGAACAAAATATATTTCACCAAAGCTTTTTAAATACTCTATATCAAACTGTTCTGGGCTACCATATATTTCAGCAACCTTAGCTCCTTTCTCAGTCAATACAAAGTAATGATCATTGATAGAACCTTGTTTTAAAAAATTTTCTTGAAGTAATCGTGCTGTATCTCTTATATTTGCTGGATTTGCTGATACGGGTTGATACCATGCTTTATTTTGATCAATAGTACATTCATGCTCAATACGTATACTTTCTTGTTTATCAAGATATTCTGCATATAAGTACCCAGGGTGTCCATACATCTCAGCAACCACATGGTCTAGTCCATTTTTTGCTATAAAGTAGTTCTTCTCACAAACTGCAGCATTTGCATAAACAATGCCTTTGTGATCTGAAAACTTAAAAGTTGCCCCAAACTCATAAGTATGTTTTTGATTTGCATTTGGTAGCCCTTTATGAGTGGTAACAACGTTATTAGAGGTTACATCATGAATAAAATATATTTCACCAAAGCTTTTTAAATACTCTATATCAAACCGTTCTGGGCTACCATATATTTCAGCAACCTTAGCTCCTTTCTCAGTCAATACAAAGTAGTGATCCTTAATAGAGCCTTTTTCTAAGTAATTTTCTTGAAGTAGTTGTACTGTATCTCTTATAGTAGCCGAGTTTGCAGGTATGGGTTGATACCATGCTTTATTTTGATCAATAGTACATTCATGCTCAATACGTATAATTTCTTTCTTATCAAAGTGCTCTGCATATAAGTACCCAGGATGTCCATACATCTCAGTAACCATGTTACATGATTCATCCTTTGCTATAAAATAGTTTTCTTTACAAATAGCAGCATTTGCATAAAGAGTGCCTTTATGATCTGAAAACTTATAAGCCGATCCAAATTCATAAAAGAACTTATGATTATAATTTGTCAATCCTTTAACAAAATTGGAACCGCAGTTTAATACTTTTTTAGTACCATTATTGGAAGTAAATTGAGTATCAAATTCAGGATTGCTATAGTTAGAATGATTGCTTTTCTGTTGACCATGGGGTTGGGATGTTTTAAGTGTATGTAATACTGTTAGTATTTCGGGAGCAGCTTTTATAAGGCGGTCAATTTTATTTCTTATCGCGTTTACATCATTAGTGACTATGTGGTAATTATGCTCGTTATCAATGATTATTTTATATTCAGATGTTATATTCTCAAGCTGCTTTTTAATAAATTCACTTAGCTTTTTAGATTGCATTAATTCTTTTACCTTGAACCCTATCTTCTTTATAAGTTTATCATTTGTTGATAGCCTTCCATCTAGAAATCCATGATCAAATGCGGTAGTAGTTTTGTAATGAGCAATGTATTTAAGATTAAATTCTTTAGAAGGATCTAAGTTAGCTTTTACATGGTATGTTTCGCCATCAAGATGCTTAAAAACCTCCCAAAATTGTTTAGACTTAATATTCCCATTGAGAACATTACCAAGTATTTCAATAAGACTATTTAGAGTGTATTCACTATTCAACCTGTTAATTTTACTTGCTGCCCAATTACTAAAGAAAGGTATATTTTTTATAAAAGGGATAAAACTAATAAGATTTTTAATAATGTTTTTCATAGTATTAAGCTTTGCTTCATCTACTATAATTTCCGGCCAGTCCAGGATTTGTTCATACTTATCAGGTTTGCCAGTTGTGGAATTAAAGGTTTTTACTATACCGTCAAGGAAGTGGCCTCTAAGAGAGGATAATCCTTTATGTATATGTCCTGCTCCAATTGCGGTAAAGAAGTCCTTAAAATATTGTTCAAAGTTTTCATCTTTAACAAACTCTGGAAATACTCTGTAATGTTTCCCGGTTGCATGCTTACCGCAACTAGTCACAAAATTAGGAGCGGAAAAGTAATTTACTAAATGCAAGTTATCCATTTTACATGCTGTTTCACCAAGATTAGAAGTTAAGTTTTCCAGTATTCTTTTTGTACCCGGTGGATCAAATAGTACACCTTTAATATACTTCTTATATTCTTTGCAAATTGTAAATGTACTTTGTGCCGATAGCCATGCTCCTAAAGAGTGTCCTATGGTTGAGAGTTCATATTTATTATCATTAGTTAGCTTAGCTGCTTCTATTGTTAAATTGTGAGCCCATTTTTGTTGTTCATCAATCCTATTTCCTAGCGCGATCTTTATATCAGCTTTTAAGTCAATACTTTTTTAAGCTCAATTTCAGTGCCTCTATGCGCTAAAACTACTTTATGTGTTATGTCATTAATATATATAGCTCCGTAATATCCACTCTTTTCATTGTCGGAGACTACTTTATGAACTTTCCAATCACTTAGATCTATTATCGTTCCTTCTTCCAGAGAGACTTTAACTAAATCTCCTTCCTTGCTGTCTTGGTACACATGCTTTGCTAATAATACATGTATGTAATCGGTTGGATATTTTTGGTAGTTAATATTATTGCTTTCTATCTTTGCTTCTATTTTTTTAATCAAGCTCCGGCTTCCTTTAGGTGTTTTACCCCAATATACATTGCCAATAACTGTATTTCCTGTGATTGATTCAGCTAATAGTGTTATATCTTGTTCTGTGAGAGATAGAGTGCTTACATCCAGCTGTACATACCCGGCATCATTCAGTCTAACTTTATCTAAAATCTGTATAAAACTTAAACTACTAGTCATATTATAATTACCCATCCAGTTAAGCAAAAATATAAACCATAACTTAACTAAATTAAATTATTTAGTATATAATATATCTGAAAAGTGATATTTATCTAAATATATTAATTAAGTTGTATTTATATTTTATAGGATGCAATATAATTATTCTGATATAAAAAACAATGATTATTTTTATAAATCTGTTATAATAATCTTTTATTAATATTACATGTAAGTAAATATTGTAAGTAAGTTATTGTTATCAAAAAAACCACTTAAAAATATATATAATATTAAATAGCTTTAGAAAAATATAACTAATATAATTATTTACTATGGTAACATGAGCCTGTGACCATAAATGCGATCAAGCTCAAAACCTTATATCTCCTATCTTCCAAGATAAACAACAATGGATAGCCCTGCGGCGCTTGAGTATAAACTGATTAAATGCAAAGAAGCTCCCAGTTTAGTCTAAAAGCTTCCGATTTAAAATATCTTATCTTATCGCGTAGCCACCTTCTGAACTACTAACATAATGGTACTGATTGCAAAGAAGTATAAAAGCATTACGAGCAAGGTACCATTATGCAAAAAACCCATACCTAAGGTACCCAGAGAGGTTAAGCAATAATAGAAGAACCCAAATAAGCTTGAGGCTGTCCCAATACACCATTTATAATCGATTAGAGCGATCGCCAAGGCATTACTGGTAGCCATACATATGCCGAACATAATACCCATTTGTGCGATAATAGTAATAGCAACCATCCAATTTCTCGGCAGCAAAGAATATAGGTAGAGCATAAAACCAAAGCCGCCGAATAACGCGACTAATCATAAGCCCGGTAATAGAATCGGATAAAAACACCCAATACTACCCAGCATAAAAATAAAAACCCCTCCGAACACACAGGGTTTTCGCCCGACTTTATCAGAAAGCCTTCCCCAAAAGAGTATACAGATTGCAAAGCCGAAAAGGAAAATGGTTAGTGTGTATTCTGCCATTGATTCCGACGTTTGCAAGGCACGAGCAATATCAGGGAGTGGTGGGGTATAAATCGTTTCAGAAAGTTGTGGCAAACCCACAATTAATACAATAAGCCAGATAGCCGGCAATAAAACTTTTGTCATATAAACTTCGACAACTATATTTGAAAATTAAGCAATAAATTTGCACTTCCCTTTGATTAAAAGAGTGGCTGGAAATATAATTTTCTAGTTTAAACGACAATGATCTTTTTCAATTCAACCCTTTATATCGGAGAATTAATTATAAATAACATTATATCAGAAATATAACCAGTTTGTCTATTTAGGGTTCTTCTACTACTAATTCCCCCTTTTTATACCCCTAATATTTCTTTGTTGTTATTGTGAACTGAGATAAATCTAACCCTCCGCAAAAGAAATTAATTCTTTTTTGGTATTCAAGTTTATAATTTATAGAATATTTGATAAAAATCTTTCTTTCAGCTCCTCTGCTTTATTGTTATACTCTATGCGAAATTGCGGAAGCCTCTCTAGTATCGGTTTAGGATTATTACGCAAGGAATATATTGCCTTTGCAATAGTAAGCGGGCAATCTACTCTATTCACCGTTAGACCTTTATATAAAATTGGGGCATCATCATATAAACCGGAAGTAGAGCCGACAATACATGGTGTACCTACGCTTATACTTTCAAGAGCTATCATAGATGAGCATTCCGTGTGAGTAGCATAAAGTGTTACATGAGTTCCGGCCATATTATTAAATAAGTCTTCTCGGCTCATCTTTCCCGGATAAAATTTTGTTTTTTTATCATCAGCCATCCATTGGATGTTAGATAAATCAGCATTAGTTAATAATAAACTTTCTTGAACTAATCTAGTGGCAAGCAATTGCGGATAAATATTTTTGCCCCATTGAAACGAAGCGCTCCATAAACCAATAATAAAGGGAGGTACAGAATGGTTCCAAGCTTTATTTACAATGTTTTCAGGATTAGGTATCATATTTTGTAGTAAATATGATTTTATGCCGAGACACTCTAAAACTTTTTCTAACCCCTTTTTTAATGTAATAAACCCTTGTATTTTCCCACTTTGATAAAGTTCAAACCAGGCTTGAAAATGTTTATAATGTTTTTGCTCTACCCATTGTGCAGGAGAGCCATGCCATAAAAAAAAGATTTTAGGTTTATTAAAGGATAACTCTCTTAGTCTTTTAACTAGTTGTAAATGAGAATTAGTACCCCCTGAAATTATTATGTTAGCTATATTTGAATCTAATATTGTTCTTGCAACTTGATCAACTAACTTTTTTGGTTGTGGCACTTCCGGGTTTTCGTGCTCAGCAAAAGGAAACGGTAATGCATTTTCAAACAGTCCTAAAGTAGAATGCTTAACTCCAGGTGAGTACGGAGAAAAAATTGCACATAGAGAAACCTCTTGCTTAAGAGCATTGTTGTTAAGATCCTCGAATATTTGTGCAATATAAGAATTATAATTATTTTTTAATCTAAAATTTTGGACTTCATTCAGAATCCGGTGGGCTAATTTACCTGTATAAGGGTTATATAAAGCTTTGGTAGCACAAGCTTTAATTTGCTTATTGCTTAGTAGCTTGGTATATATAGAATCTACAGCTTTGTGGGTTAGACCTTTCTTATCAAGAATTGTAGAACTTTTTATAACATCCACCTTTCTTTGGTATGATTCCGGGGATGTTGAATTAGTAATAGCTTTAATGAGAAATTCATCCCAATAATTTCCGTAGATGCTCGGGTTATTAAAATATTTCTTATACGATTGGATATTTTGCCGGCATATTTGGTTTAATATATCGCGGTTGTGATGCAAATACTCTATTGCTTGTACAAAATCAGCAGGGGTACGAGCAACAATAAATTGTTGTTGAATTTCAGGTAACACTTCTCTCACTATACCGACATCAGTGGAGATAACTGCACAACCGGCTGCCATTGCCTCGATCAAAGGTAAAGGTGTTCCTTCTGCAATAGAAGCAATTAATACAATATCAGCATTAGATAAAGTAGTAAGTATTTCTTCTTTCGAAGCCGGGCTTTTCGCTTTATCAAAGATACTGATTTTGATAGGTATTTTACGTTGCTCTAAAATTTGAATTGCAGGCAATATGATACTATTTAGCCCCTTATAGTCTTTTTCGGAGTCAATTTTCCAAGCGCTATTTCCTGCCCATAAAATATGTAAGATATCACTAGGTTGATCACGCTGCTCTTTATTAGTAGAAAATTCAGGTATTTTAATATTGTCAAATATTACCTGCTCTGGAAAGGGATACTGTAAAATATTTTTATATAAATTTTTAAGCTTATGTGAGGTGACAAAGTAATTATCAATAAATTTAAATAGGGGATTATATTGAATAATTTCTAACTTTTCACTAATGAAAAGATGATCTGGAACATGGGTGGTAACTGCTATATTACATAAGAAATTAATATACTCCTCGCTACCTTTAGATTCGTTAGCTATTACATTAATTAGACGCAGTAAGTACCCCCTATAGAAAAAATGAACAACAGCATATCCCGACTGCCGAGCAAGCCACTTTAAAAAAGATTTAGGGGTAAAATCTTCAGTATATACTATTTCACATTGATATTTACTATGTAAAATTTTGGTAACATACTGCGCAACTTGGTCAAAAGCCCAACCTCGCACATCAACAACAAAAAGTACTTTTTTTATATCTATATTTTTATTCATTTTAAAGTTTGCTAATATATCGAATATTATATCTCAATATAAATATAATTGGGATAGAAAAATAACTTAATAGCCGCACTATATAATAATAACGATAGTCAGCTGCCATAGTTGTAAAAAATAATGTTATAATAAAAACTAAACAAATCATAAATATAAATAGTAGTACTTTAGCTTCCTCAAAGTAATAAAAATAGCCTTGATAATAAATCCTAGCTAAATAGCATATTCCTACTAAGACCAGTATAAAGGCAAAGCCATTTGCAGCAAGGAATACCGGAACAGTACGTAGGTATTTTACTACGATTTGTTTTAACATACTGTTATTATTTTTTATTCCATAAGGTTGGGTATGTATTTCCTCAACTACGGCATAATGGGGATACTTTCTGCCTTTTAAATTATGTATAAGATTGAGAAATCTATGTTCTAAATAGGCTAAAGGATGTCTCGTAATACCGTTAAATAAAGCTTTGTTTAGCTCATCTATATCCGCTTGAGAGTTAGTCATGTTAAATATTTTGGTATCAGGAGAATAAACTAAAGCGTTTACTAGTTCAGGAGTATAATTTTGCTTTACTTTTTCCCATGAAAACAGAGGATTATTTTGTATAAAATCAGGAAAAAGGTTTTGATCGATAATTACACTTATTCCTGCTATATCAAATATTTGTCTTAACTGCTCCGAAGGACTCTCTTTTGAGAAAAATTTAATAACACAGATGTTACCTCCTATAACTAAGCTACTCCCGAGCATGGTAAGAAATAAAATTTTTTTTATTGGAGCTTTATAGTTAAGCCATACTAGCCATACTATGATTATAGGGGCAATGAACTTAGCTTGAAATTTTACGCCCGTACCATAAAAAATAATAATCAGCAAAAAAAAATTTACAAAAACGGAGGGCTTTTTTTTTGCCATGGTATAATAGCAAGCAATAGAGATTGCCAATAAAAATGTCAAAGAGAAGCTGATGTCTTTCCATATCATTGTAGATTGGGATAGAATTGCCGGAAATAAAGGTATAACAATAAACAATAACGCAAGCTTAGGATATTTATGCTTAAAGGACTTATAAAAAATTAGGGCGCTACTCCACAATAATACTACATGGAATGCTAACATTAATTGCGGCCCTTGAGTGATATGGTTGAAAACAGACCATAACATTGACATTATAGGCGGATGGTGTGAATTAAAGCTATAACTAATACTTTGAGCGAATTGGTCTGTTGAATCACTGGTCATCCCCCCCGGGTAACCTGATATATAATTTACGACAGCAAAAAATAAAAGCAAAGCATATGCATAATAATCTCTCATACCTCTTCCATTTAATGTAGAGCTTTTTATATCTTCTTTAATCATTTCGCCTTATATCAATTTTTTTTATTTAAAATAATTTACAAAGATTTAAAATTCATTGCAAATCATTTATATAATAATTAATAGTTTTTTTTAAAAGTTTCTCAAAATTTTGCTCGGGTTTATATCCAAGTTCTTCAGACGCCTTAGTAAAATTAACATGATAACGAAGATCATGACCTGGCCTGTCTTTTACAAAACTAATCAGCTTTGAATATGAGTCGCCATCACTTCTTGGTTTTAAATTATCTAATATTTTACAAATATGGTTTACAATTTCCAAATTCGTTATTTGATTATTTCCTCCAAAACAATAGGTTTCACCCGGCTTTCCTTTTAAGCCTGCTAATAAAACTCCCCTGCAATGGTCTTTAACATATAACCAGTCTCTTATGTTTCGTCCGGAACCGTATATCGGTAAAGGCTTGTCAGCCAAGGCACATTTAATCATATACGGGATAAGTTTCTCCGAATGTTGTCGAGAACCATAATTGTTTGAACAATAAGTTGTTATGACAGGTAATTTATAAGTTTTCCCCCAAGCGCGCACAAGATGATCACTTGCGGCTTTTGAAGCAGAGTAAGGAGAGTTAGGAGAATAAGAAGTTGATTCATGAAATGCAGGTTCGCCCTCTTTTAAATCTCCGAACACTTCATCAGTTGAAACATGAATAAATCTAAAATCATTTTTATTCTCTAAAGTTTGCCAATAATTGAGAGAGGAGCTTAATAACTTTGAAGTCCCCACTATATTAGTAGTGATAAATACTTCAGGATTATATATAGAATTATCTACATGTGTTTCAGCAGCGAAATTAAATATCTTCATAATCTTATGTTTTACTAATAAGTCGCTGACTAGCTTCTGATCGCTGATATCACCTTGTATGAAGTGGAAATTTTTATGGTTTTGAGCATGCTTGAGGTTATTTAAATTAGCTGCATAAGTTAAGGCATCTAAAACTACTACATTAAAGCCTTTATCTAAAGCCGAATCTACAAAATGGCTCCCGATAAATCCCGCTCCTCCGGTAACTAGTATATTTTTATTGATCATAATATGGCATACTATATGTTGAATTTTATTAATGACTTAATTTTCTATAGTATATATAATGCAGCATGCAAGATTTTTTTAGAAAAATATAATAACATATTATTAGATATGAAAGGAATTATATTAGCCGGAGGAAGCGGAACCAGGCTTTACCCAATTACTAAAGTAATAAGTAAACAATTGGTACCTGTGTATGATAAGCCAATGATATGCTACCCGCTATCAATGCTCATGATGCTTGATATTACTGATATACTTATTATCAGCACTCCACAGGATTTACCCTCAATAGAATTATTTTTAGGTGACGGTAGTGATTTAGGTATTAAGCTCCGGTATGCCGAACAATCTGCCCCGAATGGTATTCCGGAAGCTTTTATTATTGGGGAACAATTTATAGGGAGTGATAATGTATGCCTTATACTTGGAGATAATATATTCTCAATGGGGCATCAATTTTCCATACTAAAAGAAGCGGTTAACCAACCTCTTCAAGGCGCAAAAATATTAGCTCACCATGTCTCAGACCCTGAGCGTTTCGGGGTAGTAGAATTTGACGATTCCTTAAAAGTTCTCTCTTTAGAAGAAAAACCGAAAAACCCTAAATCAAACTATGCTGTAGTAGGGCTATATTTTTATGATAATACTGTAGTAAAATACTCGAAAATGCTTGAACCTTCCCAACGCGGAGAGCTGGAAATCACTGATTTAAATATGTTGTATTTACAAAAAAGAGAGCTATCAGTAATTACTTTACCCAGAGGGACAACTTGGCTTGATGCCGGTACGCCTGAGGCATTACTTGATGCAACTTTATTAATAAGCATGATTGAAAAGCATCAGGGATTAAAGCTCGGGTGCTTAGAAGAAGTAGCGCTACGTAAAGGGTTCATATCAAAAGAAGCTTTTAAAGCACTTACTAAACAATATAAGGATGGTTCTATATATAAAAAATATCTACTCCAGGTACTAAATGAAAAATAATTTGTGCAATACACCTACCCAAATAAGTTTAAAAAGTATAGAAGATGAAAGAGGTATTCTCACTTCTGCACAATTCCAGCAAGATTTTCCTTTTACCATCAAGCGTATATACTATATATATAATAATCATGAGAATATAGCTCGGGGATTTCATGCTCATAAGACATTATGGCAGTGCATGATACCCATTGCAGGTAGTTTTAAACTTACCTTTATCGGCAAAGGAGAAAAGCACCAATTCTACTTAGATCAGCCTAGTTCTGCGGTGCTTGTTCCTCCGGGTTATTGGCGTGAGATAACGGATTTTGCACCTAACACGGTTTGCTTAGTTCTTGCTTCCGAAGTTTTTGATGAAAATGATTATATTCGTAGCCTGGAAGAATTTAAAAAGTGGGAACAGGAACAAAATACTAAGCTTCAAGCAGTACCTTTTTTGGATTTAAAAAGATATTACGACCATATAGGGCAAGAGTTATTAGTAGGATGTGAAGAAGTACTAAAGTCAGGTTGCTATATTAGCGGTTCAGAGTTATCAAATTTTGAGCAAGAGTTTGCAAAGTATTGCGGCGTGAATTTTGCTATAGGAGTAGGAAATGGTCTGGATGCTATTTCAATTACTATGCAAGCTTGGGGTATTGGAGAAGGAGATGAGGTTATAGTGCCCTGTAATAGTTTTATAGCTACTGCCTTAGGGATATCTAAAATAGGAGCCGATCCGGTACTGGTTGATGTTGATGAAACAACATATAATATAGACATTGAAAAATTAAAAAGTGCTATTACTCCCAGAACTAAAGCTATAGCCCTTGTCCATTTATACGGACAACCGGCAGACATGGACTTGATCAACACAGTAGCTAAACAATATAACCTTAAAGTATTTGAGGATGCTGCCCAAGCGCATGGTGCTGAGTATAAAGGTAGAAGATGCGGCTCATTAGGAGATGCTGCAGGTTTTAGTTTTTACCCTACTAAAAACCTTGGGGGTTTTGGTGATGGAGGTATGATCACAACTAATGATGCTGAACTAGCTAAGAAGTTACGCTGTTTAAGCAATTACGGATCTTCGGAAAAGTATCACCATACTTTATTGGGAACTAATTCCAGGCTGGATGAGATACAAGCCAAACTTTTAAGCACAAAACTAAAATACTTAGAAGACTGGAATCAAAACAGGGCACAGTTAGCTAAAATTTATTATGAACAATTGAATAATATTGAAGATCTAGTATTACCATATGTTCCGGAATGGGCAAAACCGGTATGGCATGTTTATACAATCCGCGTTCTTAATAATAAACGCCCTTTGCTTATCGAATGGCTAAAAGCCCATAAAGTTGGTTATAATATTCATTATCCGGTACCTATTCACTTACAGGTATGTTATAGAAATTTAGAATACACCCAAGGAGATTTTCCTGTCTCTGAAAGCCTATCAAATGAGATAATTAGCTTGCCGTTGGATCCGTACCACAGCAAGGTAGAAATTGAATATGTAGCCAGTATGGTTAAAACTTTTTTTGATAACAATAAGTAACTAATTTTATTAATACTTAAAACTATATTATGATGATAGGATAATTATCTAACTATGCTGGGATAAGATAAGACAAGGTAAAAGCTTAGGTATAAAAAGTTTGGAATTAAATTTTACCTATAAGATTATAAAGTTACAACCATTATAAAGACATGCCAATAAGTTGACAATAATGCATTAATAGCTTATATCACGAGAATAATTTTCAGAACTGCATTTAGCTTGATAATGAATAACTGCGAATTTAAAAAAGCAATTACGGATCTATCCCAAGGTTTCAAAAATTGGCATATGTGGTATGCAATAAGTACAATACTTATTAAACAACGTTACCGAAGATCAACTTTAGGACAATTTTGGCTCACGCTTACTACCGCAATTAATATATTTGCATTAGGTATTGTTTGGTCTTATCTTTTTAAGTTACCAATTTCAAGTTATTTATTATATGTAGCGTCAGGTATGGTTTTTTGGAACTGTATTAATTCAATCATCAATGATAGCAGCAGCATCTTCATTACTGCAGAGCATTACCTCAAACAGGTTGCCTTACCTAAAAGCACATTTGCATATGTAAACGTATCCAGGAACATAGTAATATTAGGGCATAACTTAATAATATTACCTATCATTATCTTATTTAATGCTCCTAATATTCATATAAGTATGCTTGGTATTTTACAAAGCTTTTTAGGACTATCTTTATTTATCATAAATGGCATTTGGATTTCTTTACTTTTGGGTGTAATCGGAGCTAGGTTTAGAGACTTACAAAATATAATACCGAGCTTAATGCAAATTATATTGTATATTACCCCTGTATTTTGGAAAATAGAGTATATGCCGGAAAATATAAGATGGTGGTTACAAATGAATCCTTTCTATATTTTTCTTTCTTTAGTAAGAAATCCAATACTTGGGAGCACCATACCACCTATGTATTGGATTATTGCTTCAGGTATTACAATTATAGGCCTTATAATTGCTATGATGGTTTTTACTAAATATCGTAAACGCATTATATATTGGTTGTAAAATGTCATATATTAAGTTGCAGTCCGTTAATGTTGATTTCCCTATATATAATGCTAAATCGCGTTCCTTAAGGGGGCATATTCTTAGTACTATAGGAGGAAGGATTGAACAGAGCCATGATAGAGTAGTAGTTAGAGCTTTATCAAATATTAACTTAGAGATTAATGAAGGAGATAGAGTTGCGGTAATTGGGCATAATGGCGCAGGTAAAACAACATTACTTAGAGTATTGTCGGGAATATATGAGCCTACAGCCGGCTCTATAGAAATTAAAGGGAAAATATCTTCTTTAACTGATATACAGTTAGGAATGGATGCAGAGGCTACCGGATATGAAAATATTCTTTTAAGGGGAATATTTATGGGCATGACTCCTAAAGAGATAGAACAAAAAGCAGAGGAAATCATTCAGTTTGCAGCTCTTGAAGAATTTATAAATATGCCGCTCAGAACTTATTCTTCAGGTATGTATTTACGTTTAGCTTTTGCGGTTTCCACTTGTATTGAACCTGAAATCTTAATATTAGATGAGATGATAGGGGTGGGAGATAAGAATTTTATGGAAAAAGCTAAGCAGAGAGTAAGTAAATTAATAGGGCAGTCAAAAATCATGATACTTTCTTCCCATGATACTTCATTGCTACAAAAATTTTGTAATAAAGCTATATATATGAAACATGGGGAAATAATGGAATTAGGTGATATTAATAATGTGCTCGAAAAAGTTACTATATAATATTTCATTCACGGCTTGCGGTAGAAAAACACTAATTTTAAAGAGAATTAAAAAAGCTTATTATGTTATTACTAATTAAAAAAGTATACTGCAAGCTTCGTTTGGTCAGACAGAAATTGAGAAACATATAATATTTATTTGGAAAATATTGAAGTATGGGCTAATTTTAAAACAGTTTATGAGTCATTAAAAGATAGTAAGAAATTAAAATTAAGCATTTTAATTTGCCCGATGAATGGCGCAAGACAAACAGGTTCTCTAGAGAATAAATATATTGGAATTACAAACTTTTTAAAAGAAAATAGTATCAATTTCATTTCTGGTATAAAAGGAAATCATTATATTGATTTAAACACTTTATAACCGGAGTTAGTATTATTTCCACATCCTTACAATTGTTTAAGAGTAGATCATTATACTGCTTCCATTGTATCTCAGTATAGTAAAATAACTTATATTGCTTATGGGTTTATGTTTTCTAAGTCTGATGATTTACATTATAAAGATCCTTTTTTTCAATTTTGTACCCGTATTTTTGTTGAGTCGGAATATTATAGTAAAATTAGTTAATTTATGGTACAAGGAAGAATGCAGAGATTGCATCATATTAATGGAGATGTTTTTTAATTTGTTGTTTAATCCAACGTTTCATATTAGCCCAAAATTTCTCTATCGGATTTAGATCCGGTGAGTAAGGAGGTAGGAATATAACTCTGCAACCAACTGACTCAATTAATTGTTTGCTCCTTTGAGATTTATGAAAAGAAGCATTATCCATTATTACTACTTGGCCTGGTTTTAATTTTCTAATCAAAAACTGCTCTACCCAATTCTCAAAAACCTCACTGTTACAAGAGCCGTTAAAAACACAAGGAGCTACAACTTGATTAGCATTTAATCCGGCAACTATATTCGTCCTTTGATAATACTTTCCACTCCTTTTCCCTCTGAGTGGGATCCCTTTCATGCCCCACCCTCTATCCTTACATATATTTACATCTATCCCGCTTTCATCAATGTATACAAGCTTATCTCTATCTATTGCTTTAATAGAGTCTAAGTATTCTAATCTCCTCTTTTCACTAGCTTCCACATAGGTAAAGGCTTTTTTTTATAGATAAATCCTAGCTTTTTCAACCAGTAAATCCCTCCTCCGCTACTCATCCCAAATGCTTTGCCTATATCTTCCGCTCTAGCATTCAGGTTCTCCTCTACATACCTTATAAATTTTTCAATATCTATTCTTGGCTTCGCACCCGGTCGCTTTCGAGCACAAAAATGCCCTTTGCTCTTATACCTAACATGCCATTTGTTTACTGTGGTCTTGTTCAAATTGAATACTTTTGCTGCTTCCCTTTGCCTATTCCCAGCTTCCAAGTATCTTATTACTTTCTCTCTTAGATCTAAACTATATGGACTTGTTGACATCGTTTTTCTTTTTTATTTACCTTAT